>JABDAT010000010.1 GCA_013288985.1 Alphaproteobacteria bacterium | reverse complement strand
CAGCAGCACCAATATATTGGCAATCGAGCGGAAATAATTTGCAACCGCAGGATTGAGCAGCATATCCATCGCGGTGCCGGGAATAATTCCAAACTTTCCCGTACAATCAAAATTGCCGGATGCATCCACGGGAATCGTCGCCAGGCACTTCACCAGCGGGCTGATGAGCTTGGTGGGAGGAATGCTGGTATCGGCGCATTCAGACGTTATATACTGCGTTACTTTTAAGACCGCTGTCGGGCAGGAACCGGCGTAAGCTTCACTTACAGGAATGCAGCCTACGCCCCAAAGAACCAGCAGTGATATAAGCCATCTAGCCACGATTCCTTACCCTTTCCTGGAAAACCGGCAGCCAAATTTCTGGATCATCCCCCACTTCGGCGCGCACTTCATCCAAGACGCTGACGGTTTCAGCACGCCCTGATAACACCATAATCACATCTTCCATGCCGGAGAGATCAATGCGCGCCACCACCACGTCCCTGCCCTGCTTCACAAGGAAATAACGCGAGCCGGGATCGGTAGTCTTGAGCAGATTGAATTCGCGCTCCGAAAGCATGAACGCTTTGCGATAGACATCGGTCGCCTTTTGATTGGGCAGAAAGATTTGCGTAGCCGTCTGCTGGATAAGCGTATCGCTGATGGCGCTGTTCGTTGCATCTTCCACGCTTTGCGTGGCGAATATTACCATAGCGTTGAGTTTGCGCAGCGTCTTAAGCCAATCCTTAATCTTGGTGGCAAAGATTTTGTTATCAATGAGCGCCCAGGCTTCGTCGAGCACGATGATAGTCGGCGTGCCGTCGAGCGAAAGATTCACTTTATGGAAAAGATACAGAAGCACAGGCCCGAGCGTCGCCCGGTTATTTAACACCTCGCCCATTTCAAAACCGAATACGGACGACTGGTTGAAATCAATCGTGTCATATTGATTATCAAACAACCCCGCATATTGGCCGTTGCTGTGCCACATTTTAAGACGGCCCGCGAGCGTGCCCGGCCCTTCCATACCAAAGAAGGGGGCGATATTGCGCAGCAGGCGATCTTTGGGAGCAATTTTATAGTTACCCTCCACTGCCTCCGTTACGCGCCCCATATCCTCCGCCGTAAAAGGCTCGTCATTGACGGTGACCATCGACTTAATCCACTCGGCGATAAAATTGCGGTTTTCCATCGTGTCAGGCAGCTGCAGGGGATTAAAATTGCAGCGCTCGCCCGGCTCAATAATATTATAGGTGCCATTGAGCGCACGGATAAAAATCTCGGCGCCCCTGTCTTTATCGAAAAAGAACAGGCGGCAGTTAAACTTCTGCGCCTGCGCGCAGAGGAAGTTCATCAGCACCGTTTTACCCGCGCCGGTGGGGCCGATAATCGTGGTGTGCCCAACATCGCGCAGATGGAAGTTAAAAAAGTATGGTGTGCCCGACGTCGTATCAAACACCGTCACTGCATCCCCCCAGTGATTGCCTGCAATACTTCCTGTGGGATAATTATGCATGGAGGCAAAGCCCGCCAGATTCATAGTGCTGATTTCGGATTTACGGCCGATGAATCTAAAATTAGCCGGCAGCTGCGCCCAGAAACATTGCTCCAGGATCAATTTCTCGCGCACCGGATTGACGCCGACATTCACCAGCTCCGCCAGCGCCTGCGACACCACCTCTTCAAGCCGCGGCAGGCTCTCTTCCATACACATTACGGTTAAATGATGCTGGCCAAACGCGGCATGGCCGCTTTGCGCCATATCAAGCGCATCGCTGATTTCCGCCACCTGCGATATGCCAACATCCTGTGAATTCATCATGCGGCGCTGGCGCAGCTGCATCTTGCCGATGCTCGTCTGACGATTGGTAAACACAAACGACTGACTGATGATGAGTTCCATCGGCAATTGCAAAAAGGCATCGAGTACCCCGGCAGCAGTAGCGGAAGCATATTCCTTGATGCTGATAAGTGCTGCGTAGCGTGTTTTTGTAAGGCCGCGCATTTCAATGGCGCGCTTGCCGAAATACATGCGCTGCGATAACAGGTTATGCGATATATCCGCAGGCGTCACTTGCACAGGCTGCGAGACTCCGCAATTGACAATCTTGCCTAAGAATTCCATAGGCTCGGAAAAAAGCCCTTCTTCCGTTTCCCTGACGGTAAGCAGCCTGGCGCCGTAGTCGCGCAAACTGGCAAGCACGCGGAAAGAGGCTTCGGTCAATTCCTTATGGGCATCGCGCAGATTTTCCGTTTTCGAGCCTTCGCTGGCGCTGTCAGTGACTTTCTGGAAGATATGCGCGATTTTTGCAGCGCCTTCGGTATCAGCCTTGCGCACTATCGTGATGTAAAGCTCGTTGATATAAGAATCGGTGGAATGATGTTTATGCTTCCACTTGTTATTGACCACGCGCGCGAAGCTGCTCTGCATCGTGCCTTGCGGGAATGCGCTTTTGCGGCGGCGGATCGTATGCAGCCATAAGGCAAAGGTGCCGTCGGCCATGCTTTTAAACAGCGAGTTGCGCACCATCTTTTTCATATCGACGTCTTCATCATCCGCCGTCTCAAACGAAAACCCCTCTATTTTTATAAAATGGAGTAGCTCGCCTTTTTTGGTGATGATGGTTTCGTTGTCATAGTGGTGCAGATAGGGAATAAATTCCGCCGCCGGATATTCGCGCTTGGAATAGCCTGCTTTGGAAACTTTGCGACGTTTAAGCTGCAGATCGAGCATGTGCGTTCTTAAGCCTTAAAAAATATCATATGAATTCGTATGCCCATGGTAGGCGCGGTTCATGCATTTGGTTCCCGTGCTGGTGCGCAGTATCAATAATTCAATGGCACGCGGTTCCTTAAGACACAATAAATAACCGACGCCATGCACCACCGGCGCCACCACTAAAAGAGCGATAAAATTATTCGTCTGAATGAAGGCAATGAGACACATAATCGCATTGAGTACGAAAAACATGTAGCTTACCCCCAGAATCATAGGAGGGCGGGCCAAGCCCTGAAAAAGCGGATCTGCCTGAAGTCTGCCGGATTCAGCCATAGATTTTCTCCCGAATAGAGTTTTTCACTCTTTATATATACCACAGAATTGTTTCAGTTTTCTTACAGTAGGGGGTAAAAACTAAAAAAGTATGAAGATGAACGAAATTTTAAGGATTTAATTTTGGCTTACAAATTAACGGGCTACCTATCTTTTACCCCGTATATTCGTTTTGTGCTGCTCACCTGCCCCGGGGAACGCTGTCCTTGCTGCAAAATGGCTGCTGCAGGCGATTCTCCCCCTTGTGGTGCTTCTCCGCCATCTAAACGCGCAAGGGCCGTATCCACAGAATTTTCATTCAGTTCCTTTTGTACCGCTGTTGCTTGCGCTACATCTGCCGCTTTTTCTATGGCCACAACGTTCTTTGGAACCCCTGTTATAATATCAATAGGTTGATTATAGGCTGGATTTGCCAAAATTTCTGCTGCCGCATTTCTTTCTTCCTCGCGCCACAAAAAAGGTGCTGCAACGACAATTCCGTTTTCATCATACAATGTCACTCTTCGTTTCCCTGGCTCACGCGCGGCATCCACTCTTTTAGCTTTTTGCGCTACTTTGTATAATTTAAATACTGCATCTCCTCCGGTGGAAACTGCGTTACTATTACCTATAACAACTTTATGTCTTCTTCTTTCGGCTATATCGCAAGGGGTGCCATCACGGCTTGCAACAGCAGGATCCGCACCGTTAGCGAGCAATAATTTTGCAAGAGGTACGGTATCATGTACATAATGCAGAACATTGCGCTTTCCCTTATCCTGTGTGTTTATATCTGCTCCCCACGATAATAAAAGCGCGGTCATAGACCTGCAAAAATTGCCCGAATTATGATAGGCATAAATACCATTGCATATTAAATGAAGGGGCGTTCTTCCTTCCTTATCTTTTCTATTGGGATCAGCCCCGCTGGCAAGCAACAGATGCGCTATAATCAACTGACGGGCATAGGCACTATAATCTAAATCATTGCTGTTGGAGCTGCATATTGCATGCAGTGCCGTGGGCTGGTCATAAAACCTGCCATATACACCCTTGCGATTTACATCCGCTCCATAATGGATAGCGATTGCGACTTTATCCACACCACGCATCGTAATTGCTTTATTAAAAACATAATCCGCCGCCAGCTTTCTGACATGAATATTTTTTATTTGTGTAAGATAGTCATTAAGCGCATCATTATTTTGATGATACCCCTCTGCCCCCCTGCCTTTACACAATTCTGATAGTTCAAATATCATATCACCCGATAAAGACGGTTTTTTTTCTATCAGCGTTGTGAATAATTTTTGCGCAGGCGCTTTTAATGCCATCTGGCTCAGCATTGTTTGTGCTTTTGATGGGGAAGGAATATTGTTCTTCGGATCAGGCACAAATCCTGCCGCATAGGGATATGCCGCTTGGATATCTTGCGGCGATGAGGGCACTTGGTAATATTGGCCTGCAGACATAACCCCTCTAAGTAAGAAGGGTTATTATGCTATAAATACATTAACATATTCTAAACAACCTGCCATTTTACAGATTTCTTACCTAAAAAGTATGAAGATTTTGAATAGGAAGGAGATTTTTAAGGACTATGTCATAAAATCTTAACAGTTTGCTGCTAGTATCGGTAGGGTCTAACTTCTAAACTGGCATTATGACAGATACAACACAACCTCCTCCCATGAAATGGGCCCCCGTCATCTGGGGACGCGATGGGAGTCGCAATGCTATGGAAAAAAATAGTTTAAGCCAACAAATAGTATCCATGCCTGAGGGACTGCCATCTGAGGTTAAAGAGTGGATGGATAAGATTATATATACTCATGAACAGTTTGATAATCACACTAGTTACACCAACCTAGATGAATTACCCTTTATGCTGGCCAAAAATGGCCCATATACATTAGTCGGAATTAAAGGAGGAGCGAATCTTTTTACCGACAATGAATCCTACCGGAAAGATATTAAGGGTCGTGATAATGTCCCTGTTGGGGTCTACTTCCTTGCAAAAGGTCCATTAACAGAATTACCTGTCAGAAATCATGCATTTTATTCCCAAGCATATGAAAAATGGGCAGATGAACATTATGCTACTGAACATATCGGGATGACATCTACCATATTTGATACAGAAATCCCATGCGAGCCCATTTCTGCCGCAGCTGAAAGAACCCAAGGAGTCGATCGTAAAAATTTGCTTTTTGCTGATAATCAAGGCAGCACTAATTTGCATCTTATGGATGAATCTGGGGCTAAAAGTAAAAAAATATGGGCTGCAACGGCATTGAGTGATCAGCGGGTTACTTCTGTCATAGATGCCGGGGTCCACCCAGGAATACGTTATCGTAATAGTGTCTCTATTGCAGCAGGAACAGTAAAGGAATTCACCCAACACCCCAAAAACATAATACGAGATGATAAATTAATATGGACTTTAACGGATAAAAATAAAATTGCCGATCTTGGTTCAATTCCTCCAATTCCCGCGGTGCTTCTTAAACCTCCAGCAGCACAGCCACAAGGGGGGGTGCACGCTCAGCAACCAGACGCAGGACAATCACCGCAAGGAAGCAGCCCATCGCCTAGTTCCACCACCGCACAACCCGCACCGTCATCACCGTCTTCCACTTCATCCTCCGAAAAAGATAACACCACAAACCGCGTGATTACTGCAGTAATCGCAGGCGTTACTGGATTCTTAAGTTTTTTATGCTTAAAACCAGCGGATAAAAATAAAGATGAAAACAGCAAGCAGAATACGGAGCAAAAACCGGATAACTGGAAGGGTTTCAAAATCGTGGGCTCGGTGGCGCTTCTTACGGCTACCGCCATATTCACTGGCCACGCTATCACCGGCGGACGCTGGCAGGCAGAATCAGGCAAGAAAGGCATCGGCAAATTCACCAGCGCGCTTGCCAACTACGCCACCAATTATACCGGCTGGAAGCGCTAGCGTTTACGCAAACAAATTGCTGGCAAAATCCAAAGCAGAAAAAGGCCGCAAATCCTCAATGCCCTCACCCACGCCAATGGCATGGATGGGGAGCTTAAACTTATCCGCCAGCGCTACCACAATCCCGCCTTTGGCCGTGCCGTCGAGTTTGGTGATAACCAACCCCGTTACATTCACCATTTCCTTGAATACCTCCACCTGGGTGATGGCATTTTGGCCGGTGGTGGCGTCCAACACCTGAATGACCGAATGCGGCGCCGTTTCATCGATCTTCTTGATGACCTTGATGATCTTCTGCAGCTCCGCCATCAGGTTGGATTTGTTATGCAGGCGCCCCGCGCTGTCGATGAGCAGAATATCCACCCCCTTAGCCTTCGCTTCTTCCACCGCTTTATAGGCAACGCTTGCCGGGTCGGCATTAGGTTCGCCGGTGATTATTTCACATCCATTCCTATCCGCCCAAACTTTCAATTGCTCTACCGCCGCTGCGCGGAATGTATCCGCTGCCGCCAACATCACCTTCTTGCCTTCCGCTTTTAACTGGTGCGCGAGCTTACCGATGGTTGTGGTTTTTCCATTGCCATTTACCCCCACTACCAGCACCACATGCGGCTGATGCGTGAAAGACAAAGGTTGCGCTGCAGGCTCCAGAATCTGCGCTATTTCCTGCGCGAGCGCTTCTTTGATTGCGTCAGAAGAGAGTTCTTTATCAAGCCGCTGCTTGCCGAATGCCGCCACTATTTTTGCCGAAGTGGCAGTGCCCATATCAGCCTGCACGAGCAGTTCTTCCAGTTCACCCAACATCTGCGCATCAAGTTTACGCTTGGTGAATACTCCCGTAATGCCTTCGCTGAGCTTCGTGCTTGTTTTATTCAAACCTGCTTTAAGGCGCGACAGCCAATTGGATCCCGAAGATGCCATTATGCCGCAACGCCTTGCAGGTGATTTGCATCCATGCCGGTGATGCGCAATTTCGCAAGCGAACCGGGCTCCAGCGGCTGAGCAAGACGCACCGGCGCAAAATGATCGGTGCGCGCCGTGGTTTCATTTTCAACAATGGCGTACGTTTCCCTGCCCTGCCATGAGGCAAAAAACTGCTGCACCTGGCGCTCTCCTGCAACCCGCAAACGCGCCGCACGCTCCTTGCGGATTTCCTTTGCCACCTGCGGCATGCGCGCTGCCGGTGTGCCTGTGCGCGCCGAATAAGGGAATACATGCAGGTAGGTAAGCCCCGCTTCCTCCACGATATTAAGCGTATTGATAAACATCGCTTCCGTCTCCGTGGGAAACCCTGCAATAATGTCGGCGCCAAACACTACGTCCGGCCTTAAACTCCGCACACGCGCGCAGAAATCGAGCGCATCCTTACGGCTATGGCGGCGCTTCATGCGTTTTAAAACCATATCGTCACCCGCCTGCAGGCTCACATGCAGATGCGGCATCAGGCGCGGCTCTTCCGCAATCAGGCGGTATAACTCTTCATCTACTTCCACAGCGTCAATCGAGGAAAGCCTGAGGCGCGGCAATTCCGGCACCAGCGCCAGCAGACGTTTTATCATCTGGCCGAGCGTCGGACTTCCTGGTAAATCCTTGCCGTAATCGCTGATATCCACTCCCGTCAGCACGATTTCCTTGGTGCCGTTTTTGACCAGCTTGCGCGTCTGCGCGACTATCTCGCCGAGTGGCACCGAGCGGCTGTTACCACGCCCAAAAGGAATGATGCAGAACGTGCAGCGGTGGTCGCAGCCATTTTGCACCTGGACAAAGGCGCGCGCGCGGCCGTCCATACTCGCCACCATATGCGACGCCGTTTCCTTGACTGACATAATGTCGTTGACGCGGATTTTTTCGCTGCTCATTATTGACAGCAGGGATGGAGGAGCGCTTTGCGACGACCCCGCGGGGGAATCCGCATGGAACGCGGATGGGGGAAGCGTTCCCCCCATATAATATTCAACCTTCAGCTTTTCTTCGTTGCCTATTATCTGGTTTACCTCCGCCATTTCGCCGTACATCTCCGGCTTCACCTGTGCCGAACAACCCGTAACAATAATAGTGGCATCCGGATTAGCCTTGCGCGCCTTGCGAATGGCCTGGCGCGCCTGACGCTCGGCTTCTGCCGTCACCGCGCAGGTATTGAATATAATGGCGCTTTCCAAGCCGGCCTTCAGCGCATTATCGCGGATAACCTCGCTTTCATAAGCGTTCAGGCGGCAGCCGAAGGTGACGATTTCAACGGTCATAAAGCATAACTTTCTGGATTTAACTCACCCTTAAAACTCATGGCCACCGGCCCGGTCATTAACACGTGATTCGTCTCTTCACGCCATTCAATGGCAAGCGTTCCACCAGGTAATTCTATTTCTGCTTTACGTTCAGCCAAACCACGGCGATGGGCTGCAACCAGCGTTGCGCACGCTCCCGTGCCGCAGGCAAGCGTCAAACCGGCACCGCGCTCCCAAACACGTAAGCGGATTTTATTCTTTGCCACTACCTGCGCCACATTTACATTTACGCGCTCAGGGAATAAGGGGTGATGTTCCAATACAGGACCGATTTTCTCAAGCGCAATAGCATTCGCGTCGTCCACGAAAAATACTACATGTGGATTGCCCATACTGACGGCTACCGCATCACGCAGCGGACCTTCTTCTGCAGGCACATGCAATGTATCGCATAGTTTGGCGAGTGGGATTTCATTCCATTCCAGGCGCGGCGCGCCCATATCAATCGTTACCGTTTCGCCTTCCACCTGCGCCTCAATAATTCCTGCCAATGTTTCGATAGTAGCGGTTTTTTTGCCCATCAGCCAACCCACGCAGCGCGACGCATTGCCGCATGATGCCACCTGACTACCATCCGCATTATAGATGCGCATGAACACATCGGCCTTGCTGGATTTCTCCAGGATCACTACTTGATCGCAGCCAATGCCAAAATGTCTGTCAGCTATTTTTTTCCAATTAAGCGCAGGCAGGGCTTTCTCACGGGCATCAAATACCACAAAGTCATTGCCGCAGCCATGCATTTTAAGGAAAGAAAGCATAAGGAAGTTTATGAGTTAATAAGTTTATGGGTTAACGATTATAAGCTCATCAACCCATAATCTCATTAACTTCTTTAAAACGGTATTTCATCATCCAGATCAGCGGTAGAACGCGCCTTGGGCTGTTCCGCCTGATAGGAAGAAGACGTATTGTTCGCCTGATACCCGCCGCCGGACGCCGGAGCGCCGCCTGCATCTTTGCGGCTATCCAGGATTGTGAGCGCACTGCCAAATCCCTGCAGCACCACTTCGGTGGAGTATTTTTCTACGCCCGACTGGTCGGTCCATTTGCGCGTCTGCAATGCACCCTCAATATAGACTTTGGAGCCTTTATGGAGGTAATTCTTGATAACACCCACCAGGCCGTCGCTAAACACCACCACGCGGTGCCATTCGGTCTTTTCGCGGCGTTCACCGGTGTTGCGGTCTTTCCATGATTCCGAGGTGGCAAGCGTCAGGTTTGCAATTTCCTTGCCGTCCTGCGTTGTACGGATTTCCGGATCGCGGCCGAGATTGCCGACGAGAATCACTTTATTTACACTGCCTGCCATAAAATACCTATTAAGAGTTCAGATTATTACACGAGGCGGCTATATAAGCGCAAAAATCGGTTACATTCCAGAAAAATCCCACTATACTGGGTCCCCCTTGTAAATGGAGAGTATTTTGATAGTTGATGATTTTATCCGCGTGCGCGGCGCTAAAGAACATAACCTGAAGTCGGTGGATGTAAACATCCCGCGCAACCAACTAGTTGTAATTACTGGTCTTTCCGGCTCCGGCAAATCTTCGCTTGCCTTTGATACTATTTATGCCGAAGGCCAGCGCCGCTATGTGGAAAGCCTTTCTTCCTACGCCCGCCAGTTCCTCAATATCCAGGACAAACCGGACGTGGAATCCATCACCGGCCTCTCTCCGGCCATCGCTATTGACCAGAAAACCACCTCGCGCAACCCGCGTTCGACCGTCGGCACGGTTACCGAAATTTATGACTATATGCGCCTGCTTTATGCGCGCATCGGCATCCCCTATTCGCCTGCCACCGGCCTGCCTATTGAAAGCCAGAGCGTTTCGCAGATGGTGGACAAGATTATGGAACTGCCCGCAGGCACCAAACTCTATCTTTTGGCACCCATCGTGCGCGGCCATAAGGGCGAGCACCGCAAGGAATTGCAGGCCATGCAGAAGCAGGGATTCCAGCGCGTCAAGATTGATGGTACGCTGCATGAACTCACCGATCTGCCGGATATTGATAAAAACAAGAAACATACGATTGAAGTGGTGGTCGACCGTATTGTCGTATCCGATGATTTAGGCAACCGCCTGCCTGACAGTATTGAAACCGGCCTGCGCTTAAGTGACGGCTTGCTATTGGTAGAGATTGTATCGCTGCCGGAAGGAGCGAAGAATGAGGAACGAGGAACGAAGAAAAAAACCCTCGCCCCTAGCACCTCGCCCCTCGCTGCTGGCACCATCCTTACCTTCTCCTCCAAATTCGCCTGCCCTATTTCCGGGTTCACGCTGAATGAAATCGAGCCGCGCATGTTCTCGTTCAACAGCCCCTTTGGCGCCTGCAAAACTTGTGACGGACTTGGCACAGAAATGGTATTTGACGTCGATCTCGTTGTGCCCGACACAGCTCTTTCTCTTTACGATAAAGCCATTGCGCCCTGGGCCAATTCGCCGTCCAAATATTTTATCCAGACCTTTGAAGGCTTGGCCAAGCATTATAAATTCAGCGTCCACACTCCCTTCAAGGAATTGCCGGAAAAAATCCGCCATATGGTTTTGTACGGCTCAGGCGAAGAAGTGATTAAAATTCCGTATAATGATGGCGCGCGATCATTCGTAGCCAACAAACCTTACGAAGGCGTAATTCCCAACCTGGAGCGCCGCACCCGCGAAACCGAAAGCGAATGGATGCGCGAGGAGCTCGTTAAATACCAGAACATCACCCACTGCGAAGCATGCGATGGTTACCGCCTTAATCCTGAAGCCTTGTGCATTAAGGTGGGCGGCCTGCACATCGGTCAAATCTGCAATTTCACTATCGAAAAAGCAGCCGAGTGGTTTGCAACGATTGAAAAGAAACTCAGCAAAAAGCACCAGCAGATTTCCGAAAAAGTCATGAAGGAAATCCGCGATCGCCTGGGCTTCCTTAACAATGTTGGGCTTGATTATTTAACGCTCGCGCGTGAAGCGGGAACGCTTTCCGGCGGTGAATCACAACGTATCCGCCTGGCATCACAGATTGGCTCCGGTCTATCGGGCGTGCTTTATGTGCTGGATGAACCTTCCATTGGCCTGCATCAATGCGATAACGAGCGTCTCCTTAAAACACTCGAAAACCTGCGCAGCCTTGGCAATACCGTGATTGTCGTTGAGCATGATGAAGACACGATGCGCCATGCCGATTACCTGATTGATATGGGTCCCGGCGCAGGCATCCATGGCGGTAGAATCATCGCCGAAGGTACGGCGGAACAGGTTATGAAAGTGCCCGAAAGCATTACCGGACAGTATATGTCAGGCAAGCGCAGCATTCCCGTGCCACAGCAACGCCGCGCTTTCTCAAAGAACAAAAAAATTACCATCACCGGCGCCCGCGCCAACAACCTGCAGAACGTAACCGCCGATATTCCGCTAGGTATATTCTGCTGCATCACCGGCGTTTCCGGCGGCGGCAAATCGAGCCTGGTGATTGAAACATTATACAAGTCGGTCATGCGCAAACTTCACGGCAGCAAGGAAGCCGCTGGCGCGCATGACTCCATTACCGGCATTGAATATATCGATAAAATCATTGAAATCGATCAGTCACCCATCGGCCGCACGCCGCGCTCCAACCCCGCCACCTATACCGGTGCTTTCTCTCCGATACGCGACTGGTTTACAGCATTGCCGGAATCGGCCGCGCGCGGTTATAAATCAGGCCGTTTTTCTTTCAACGTTAAAGGCGGACGCTGCGAAGCCTGCCAGGGCGACGGCATGATTAAAATCGAAATGCATTTCCTGCCGGATGTTTACGTACGATGCGACGAATGCCAGGGCAAGCGCTATAACCGCGAAACGCTGGAAATCAAATATCGCGGCAAATCCATCTCGGATGTGCTCGATATGACAGTCGATGAAGGCGTCGAGTTCTTTGCTAACAACCCATCAGTACGTGAAAAATGCGCAGCATTGCAGGAGGTCGGACTTGGCTATATTACGCTCGGACAATCTGCCACCACATTGTCAGGCGGTGAAGCCCAGCGCATCAAGCTTGCCAAGGAGCTCTCCAAACGCTCCACTGGCCGCACGCTTTATATTCTGGATGAGCCAACCACAGGTCTGCATAGCGAAGATATTCGCAAGTTGCTGCTCGTGCTGCACAAACTGGTGGATGTCGGCAATACCGTTGTCGTCATCGAACATAACCTTGATGTGATAAAAACAGCTGACTGGATTCTAGATGTAGGTCCTGGCGGCGGCAATAAGGGTGGCAAAATCGTAGCCGTGGGAACGCCGGAGCAGGTAGCTGCCAACCCTGAAAGCGTCACAGGCCGTTATATCAAGCCACTGCTTAAGAAAACGAAAGCCGCCTGATTTTTAATGTGGAGATTTTATGAATAACAAACCCCTCTATAATGCGCCTATTTCCTATCTGCATCTCAACAATGCCGCCAAGGCGCTTGAGCTCTATGAGAAAGCATTTGGCGCAATAGTTGTTGCGCGCATCAATTATCCCAATGATGAAAATAAAATCCTGCATGCCTGCATGAAATTCGGTGAAGTGCCCGTATTCATCAGCGACACCAATCCCGAAAAAGGCTGTGGCACTGCGAGCAACACATCCTACTATATGCATGTGGAAGATGCCGATGCAAGCTTTGATAAAGCCAAGAAAGCCGGTCTTGAAGAAATCTCAGCCCCGCAGGATATGTTCTGGGGCGACCGCATGGGTACGCTTAAGGATGCATTCGGCATCACCTGGTCTCTGGCCCAGCGCAAACAGGAAATACCACTCGATGAAATTAAAAGAATAGCCAAACAGCAGGGCCAAGCTGCCTGATTTTTTCTTTTTCGTCATAAAACCGTAATATAGCCGTGCTATATTTAGAGGATGGAAAACTGGGTTCAGAAAACGCAAGCGGCAGCATCTCCTTCAAAAGGAGAGTATTTCGCGACCAAGGATGCTTCTTCGGAAGCCCTTAAATCCTCTGCGATTGGCGGCATGCTGGGCACCGCCGGGTCTTATGGTATATTAAGAGTTTTTGAAGGCTTAAGAACGGGCCAATGGTCATTCAAACCTACTGCCCTGGAAGCAGGCGCTTCCGTTATAATGGGCGGGTTACTGGGCGCCTATTCAGGATTTGACGCCTATAAGGAAGCTCAGACTTATAACCATCAGGTCAATACCCTTAATAAATATAAAGACCAGCCCGATATTCAAAATGCAATCATGTCCCAAACAGGCCCTCCGCGTTATGAATATGTAAAAACCAACACTGAGAAGATGATGGATACTGTCAGCAACGCGTCTTTCTGGGCTTGGCTGGCAGCGGACTATATATTCAAGCATCAGGGGGCGTCCAACGCACTCATGGCTACCAGCTGCCTTACCGCCGCAGGATGCGCAGGAGCGCATATGTTTGGCGTCGCCAAAGCAGAGCAAACCATGAGGCAAGTGATGAGCCATGCAGAAAAACTGGCGCTGCAAAGAGAGGCTGTCCCTACCGCCACTATGGCTAAAAGCGCTTAGCTCTTCTCTCGCACATTGAACAGACGCTCATGCTCTTCAAACGCAAAGCGGTCAGTCATGCCGGCAATAAAATCGGCCACCGTTTCCGCAGTCTGCTTGCTGCCGGGTTTGCCTGCGAGCTTGCGCCATTCATTGGGCAGGCATTCCGGCTCTTCCAGGAAAAATACAAATAACTTCTCCACTACCCTGCGGGCTTTGCTGGTCATGCGGTTGACGCGGTAATGGCGGTACATATGCGTCATCAGGAAATCTTTTAAGACGCGTATCTGCGTCTGCATCTGCTTTGAGAAACTTATCAGCGGCTCACCCAGCAGGCGCACATCCTCAACGCTGGCAATGTCATGTTCTTTAATATTTTTGCGCGTTTGCGCCAGGAGATCCAGCACCATGGCATGAATCATGCGGCGGATGGATTCATGAATAAGCCGCGTATCGTCGAGTCCCTTGTAGCGCTTCCTGACTTCAGCAAATGCACCACCTACGAAAGGCACTTCGCAAATCTGCTCTATGGTGAAGAGGCCGGAGCGCAACCCGTCATCAATATCGTGATTATTATAGGCGATGTCATCGGCCAGTGATGCCAGCTGCGCCTCAGGACCTGGATAACTATAGAGCTCAAGATTATGTTTTTTGACATATTCCGCCATAGCGCGCGGCGGATTTTTCACCGGCCCGTTATGCTTGGCAATGCCTTCCAGCGTCTCCCAGGTGAGGTTCAGCCCGTCAAACTCGGCATAGCGGTGCTCAAGCTTGGTTAAAATACGCAGCGTCTGGGCATTGTGATCAAATCCGCCGAAATCCTTCATCACTACTTTCAGGGCATCTTCCCCGGCATGGCCAAACGGCGTATGCCCAAGATCATGCGCTAGTGCGAGCGCTTCCGCCAAATCTTCATTCACGCCCAGCGCCCGGCTCATCGAGCGCGCCAGCTGCGCTACTTCAAGACTGTGGGTCAACCGCGTGCGGTAATGATCGCCTTCATGATTGACGAACACTTGCGTTTTATATTCCAGCCGCCGGAACGCCGCCGAATGGATAATACGGTCGCGGTCGCGCTGGTAGGCCGTGCGCGTAACGTCTTCAGGCTCAGGATGCAGCCTTCCCCTGCTTAACGCAGGATTGCATGCATAGGGCGCAAGGCTGGAAGGCGCTGGTGTAATGGCGGTTTTTTGTAGTTTTTTCATGGTTTACAGGCTACAATCCATTACAGTGAATTTCAATAAAGATTAGCATGGATAGCGCAGTTTCAACATCATCTTCAACGCTCGCCGCACCGCCTGCACCATTTCAGGTGACGGATGCCGCTGCCAAGCGCATTGCCAAAATCACGAGCGATGAACCTGCCGGCACGAAATTCCGCGTATCGGTCCTTGGCGGCGGCTGTTCGGGCTTCCAGTATAATTTTGATTTGGATGCGCAGCCCGCTGCCGACACCGATCTCATAATAGAAAAAAACGGCAGCTTTGTCGTGGTGGATGATGTGTCATTAGGCCTGCTTGCGGGCTCTGTCCTTGATTATGTGGAAACACTCGGCAGCGCCGGCTTTGAAATCAAAAACCCCAACGCCACCGCTAAATGCGGCTGCGGCAATAGCTTTTCCGTATAAAAGAAAGACAAGAGGTTAATAAGTTAACAGGATAATAAGTTAGAAATCCCTAAACTCATTATCTCACGAACTCATTATCTCTCTTAAGGATAGGTCTTACCAAATAGCTCCGAGCAGCGCGAGGCACTATACCTGCCAGTGGAATCAACCGCTATGGCGAAAGAAGTGATATTATCCGATATATCCGCGTAAATGCGCAGTTCACAATATTGCCGTTCTGTTACGCCATGATAACTATCCTTAAAATGATATTCGCCAGTAGGAGAAGTATACGTATCAAGCGTATCCTTGCTATTGTCGGTTTTGGATGCAACAGACGTCCAGCGATATTCCCTTGTGCCGTCCTTATGATCAAACCCGGCTACGGGATAACCAAAATGTGTAAAAAAATCACTCGCAGGATGTCCTGCAAAACCACGGTTTAAATTATACACAATATAGTCAGGAGGATTGGCCGTCAGTTTGACACATCCGGCAAGCAGAAGAACTATAGCGCATAATGCAACAGAGTATCTCATGTGAATCCCCAATAATAACTGACGAGTACTTTATATAAAGCGTACTCAAAGATACGGATATTATGCGATTTGTCACCGACTATTATTGCTTTGGACAGGCGGCAAAGCATGCGGCATCAATTGCAGGCCGATGACAATAATTGCAGAATATAAAATCAGGCATTTAAGCTGATACAAGTAACGCAGCTCCACATGCATCAATAGCAATGGCCCGATAATCCCTGCCACTGTCATGCACAGGAACAGGCCCAATATTGTATGCCTGTCGTCCCTTTTCTTTGCCGAATAAAACAGCACCACAGGCAGGAGAATCGTTATCACCAGCGAGCCGGGCATTTGGTCCAGCCAGAAATCACGCAGATGTGCTATTTTAAACACCAGCCAGGCAAAAGGATGATGGAGAAAAGATTGGAGGGTAAACCAGAAATAATCCGTAAACGTGAAAATGCCTTTGCCCGCGGCAGCGCGCGCATGGATGGCATTGCATAATTCAGCATCCACGTCACACCCCGCCAAGCCGCCGCCTTGAATATAAAACTGATAAGCAGGCGGCAGATTCTCCTTTTTCTCCCAGATGTAATACCAAGACGGGTTATCGGAGAAACTAATCCAATGCATATGATGAAAAATGCGGTACGGAAAAGTAACAATGTGATAGAAAAACATGGCCGCCGCAGTGACCGCAAGCCACGGCAAAGCGCGCAATCTTTGCAGAGAGAATGCTTTGGCATGCAATCCATCCCACACAACATATACAACCATTAAAGCCAGAATAAGGGTCATGATAATATCCGTCTGCGCCCGCATATAAGCAGACAAGGCAAAGCATATTCCTGCAATGCCCGCATGCACTAAATCCTTATCTTGCACACTGAGGAAAAGCGTTCCAATACCCAGCAGGAAAAAGGCGATGGAAAATGATTCGCTGAAAAACACACCAAAATGGAGCAGATAATCAAAGCAGCCACTTAGCAGCATGAGCAGGGGAAAGATGCCCGCAAGAAGCCTTTGCCGTCCGTCTTTCATCATAATATGGGCAAGCTGCGTACATACCATGGCCCATACTGCACAGTTTATCATCACAAGAATCAAAGCTACCGGCACATGGGGCGATATCCAGTATAACAAGGTCTGCAGGGCAACCATGCCGGGCGGCCATAAGGGCCAGACGGAAATATGCGTCCAGTCGCGCTGCTGCACTATATCTTTAGCGCGCGCGGCTATAAAAGCCGCATCGGCGCCATGCATGACATGAATAATATCTTCATTGGTGGCTGTTGGCCGCAATGCTTTCGGTTCGCAGGTAGAACCCGGCTGCACCAGCTGCGTGGCACAGGGATAATGCGGGGTAAGCTCGGTGCGCATGCCGTGAGGCAGGGACGCCAGCAACAATAGACCGAAATACCCAAGCCAGAGTAAAATACGCGCAAATATTTTATTGTCCGCAATCATAGAACACCGGAGAAAGAAAATTATTTTTTCTCTCCGACAAACTGCCTGAGTTCTTCAAGTATCTGGTTTCGCACCCCTTCGCGATCAGATGGCGATAAATCATAACGCCGCGCCAGCTCGGCATATTCATGGTCCTGCAGGGAGAAAGGTATCAATATTTCCTCCTGTATGCGCGCGGGCAAATCAATCACTTTGCGAATCAATTCCGAAAGCAGCAATTGATTGCGCTGCGCTTCATCAATAATGCGCGCCGCCAGTTGCGTGCCGCAGGCCAATACGTCCGGCGGGGCAAAAGACTGCGCTGGCGGATTCATGGGCTGAATGCGTCCGAATTTTCCATGCATCGGCGCTATATCCACGGCTTCCACCAAAGGCAGTATTTCCTGCGCAACAGGGAGTTCATGCACTTCAATATCCTGCACCAGCTCCATTTGCGGCAATGGAGCCGCTTCAGGCGCCGGCAGTGGCATATTCGGACGTTGCAGGCGCGTCATTTCGCCAATATCGGTTACGGGGCGGTACACGGTAGCATAGACATGCAATGTGCCATCTTCGTATTTTTCCGCCTCAAGCGCATAATTATTGGCCTCGTCAACCAGGAGCACATAATCGAATTTCTGCGACAGCCTGAAGCGATCCGACGATTTTCGCAGACGGTAATCACCTTCCAGAAGCCGTCCCTCCGTTGCCATCACCAGCGTATAGCGCTGCGCCAGCCATCCGCTTGGCGCGCCAAGCGTGCGGGCAGCCACATCGATGGATTCGCCTTCCTGCATGGCAAACCATAATTCAGGCAGGGAATCGACGAATAACGGCGAAAACCACAACGGCTTGATGGGCTGCGATAAAGCAAGATATGCCCCCGCCGACTCTTCACCGTCCGCCACAATCATATTGACGCTGGTATCTTCATATTCCAGGCGGTAGGCAAGGAAACTGTCATTATCAAACAGGTAGCTGTTGACCTCGGTGACCGGAAGGCGGCAGCCGCGGATATTTTTCTGCGGCATGAAGCCAAACCCCACCACGCAGCCTACATGCAGATCGGCGAGCTTTACGGTGCTGACAGGCTGCTTTTCTTTCAAGAGATTCTTCATGAGCCCAAACATATTTTATTGCCCCCCTTCAATCTGCTTTTACTGGTGCATAAATACGTACTTTATGGATGCGCCGCGGATCAGCATCAAGAATCTCAAACCGCGCTCCACTTGCATGCTCGATCATCTCCGATTTTTCCGGCACGCGCCCCAACTGATGGAAAATTAACCCGCCCAGCGTATCATATGAAGCGTCTTCGCCTTCGGGAAGGAATGACAGTTTTAACTCGGGTTCTAATTTTTTAATTAAGGTGCGGGCATCGACGTCGCATGTGCCTTGCGTGGTCCAGGAAAGTTCACCATCCTGCTCATCTTCATCATGTTCGTCCTGAATTTCACCGACGATCTTCTCAAATAAATCCTCAAGCGTGATGAGCCCGTCCGTGCCGCCATATTCATCAATGACAATGGCCATATGCACACCCGCCACGCGCATTTTAACAAGGAGGCTGATGAGCTTCATCGAAGGCGGAACGAACACCATCTCGCGCAGGATGAGCGCCATATTGAAAGGACTATCGCCGGAAAGCAGCGGCACCAGATCTTTAATATGCACGAAGCCCTTAATATTATCGAGCGTATCGTTATAGACAGGGATGCGCGTATGGCGATGCTGGGTGATGTCGGCTTTCAGATCATCCAGCGAGATATTATATTCCACCGCCTTGATATCGCTGCGCGGCGTCATGATATCTTTTACCGCCAGCTCGCCAAAGCTCAGTACGTTCTTGAGCATGTCCTGTTCTTCGCGTGGCAGCTGCTCGCCTTCTTCTTCATGCTCTTCAAGCACTTCTTCCAATGCTTCTTTCAACGAATTGTCATGACTCCTGTCGCGCAGGTTCATACGCAGCCAGCTTTTAAAGCGCTTGAGCAATCCGTCGCGATCGCTATCGATAAGCCGCGGCTTATCATTTTCTTCAGGCACAATTGGTTTGTTGGTCTTAAGCGATGCCTGCGCCATATTCAAACAGCCTTATAAGGGTTGGGAAATCCCATTTTACTAAGAATTTTTACCTCAAACGCTTCCATCTTTTCCGCCTCTTGCTCTTTTTCGTGATCATATCCTACCAGATGCAGACAGCCATGCACTACCAGATGCGCCGCATGACGTTCAAAACTTTTCTTCTGCGCGCCTGCTTCCTCTTTGACCGTTTCATACGCCAGTATTACATCGCCTAACTCACTCCCCTCGCCTGGAAAAGACAGCACATTTGTTGCTTTGTCTTTACCGCGATAAGTATGATTCAAATCACGCATAAACGCATCATCCGCAAGCACAATGGAAAGCGATCCCGCATGCTTATTACTAAGCGCCGCTTTTGACCACAATTCCATCTTCAGAGCATACCCTGGAATGGATTGCGACCAGCGGCCCGCGACGCGCATCACATTCACTTCCAATTTATTCCTGGTTTTGATTGATATTGCCGCCACGCTTCTTCCTCTCCCATTCATCATATGCCTGCACAATTTTTGCAGCTAAAGTGTGTCGCACCACATCCACATCGGAAAAGCGGATGCATTTGATGCCTTCGATATGCTCCACTTTCTTAATGGCGTCCTGCAGGCCCGATTTAATATCTTTAGGCAAATCGGTTTGCGACAAATCACCGGTGATCACCATGCGCGAATTCTCCCCCAGGCGCGTGAGGAACATTTTCATCTGCGTAGGCGTGGTGTTCTGCGCTTCATCAAGAATAACATAGGCATTGGATAGTGTGCGGCCGCGCATGAAGGCCAGCGGCGCCACTTCAATCTCACCGTTCTCAATGTGCTTTACCACGCGTTCCGCCGGCATCATGTCGTGAAGCGCATCATAGAGCGGACGCAGATAGGGATCGATTTTCTCCTTTAAATCGCCAGGCAGGAACCCAAGCTTTTCACCCGCCTCCACCGCCGGGCGCGAAAGGATAATACGGTCCACTTTCTGGGCGATGAAAAGCGAAACCGCCTGTGCTACTGCAAGATAAGTTTTACCGGTACCGGCTGGCCCAAGGGCAAATACCATGTCATGATTTGACAGTGCTTCGATATATTCTGCCTGTGCCTGCGAATAAGGCTGAATCGTTTTCTTTTGCGTTTTGATGCATACATCGGCTTTCAGCGGCAGCCGTGCCTGCTTGCCATTCGATTTGGCGGGCGTTGCCATACGGATGGCCGCATCCACCTGCGAAGAACTGATTTCGCCTTCATGCTCCAGCTTGTTATACAGCCCCTGGATAATATCGCGGCTGGTATGCACCGCATGGGATTCGCCGGTGAGCGCCAGCATATTGCCGCGCGACGTGGCAACCACGCCAAAACTTTTCTCGATCTTGGCAAGGTTTTTATCATCCTCCCCATAAAGCATTGGCAACAGCGCATTATTGGCGAACTGCAAACTGACCGATTCTGATTTCTTATCCAACGTGTTTCCTTTCAATGTGAGATTGTATCATGCCGGCGACGCTATTTTGATAGGCTTCGGTAATGGTCACATCGACAATTTGCCCTGCATACGCATGAGCACCTTGCACATGCACGGACTGCATATACGGGCTTTTGCCCAGTAATTGCCCGGCGAATTTTCCTTCGCGGTCCAATAATACCGGTACTGTTTTGCCCACGGATGCGCTATTAAATTGTATTTGCTGGCGAACAATCAGCGCCTGCAATTGGGCCAAGCGTTCCGTTTTCACGCCTTCAGGCACTTGCGCCTCATCCACTGCAGCCGGAGTGCCGGGACGCGGGCTGTACGTAAATGAATAGGCCTGCGCATATCCCACAGTTTCCACCAGCTTCAAGGTTGCCGCAAAATCAATATCGGTTTCGCCGGGAAAGCCGACAATAAAATCCGATGTGAATACGATATCAGGGCGCACCGCGCGTAATTTTTCTATTATGTTCAGATAAAAATCGACCTTATGCTTGCGGTTCATGCGCGCAAGTATCGCGTCCGAACCTGATTGCACCGGTAGATGCAGGCAAGGCATCAGCTTTTTCACTTTACCGTGCACGGCAATCAGATCGTCATCCATATCACGCGGGTGCGACGTCATGTAGCGAATGCGCTCCAACCCATCAATTTCAGCGAGCCGGCGAATGAGATTAGCAAATGTTCCCTCTTTGCCGTCCATCCCGATGCCGTGATAGGCGTTGACGTTCTGTCCCAGCAGCGTGATTTCAACAGCGCCCTGCGCCACTAATTTGCGCGCCTCGGCTTCGACTTCTTTTACGCTGCGCGAATATTCGGTGCCGCGCGTATAGGGCACGACGCAAAAAGTGCAGAATTTATCGCAGCCTTCCTGCACCGCGAGATAGGCCGAACGTCCCTGAGGCAGCGATTGTTCAGGCAGAAAATCAAATTTCGGCTCCACTGGAAAATCAAGCTCCACGATTCCGCCGCCGCCCCTTATAGCGCGCGTTACCATTTCCGGCAGCTGATGATAGGTCTGCGGGCCAAACACCATATCTACATAAGGCGCCCGCCGGAATATTTCTTCGCCTTCCGCCTGCCCCACACAACCGCCAACGGCAATCAGCATCTTCCCGCCTGCTTCCTCTTTGGCGCTGCGCGCTTTGCGCACACGGCCTAAATCGGAATAGACTTTCTCTTCGGCTCTTTCACGAATATGGCAGGTATTGAGGATAACCAGATCGGCGTCTTCGGCCTCATCCGCCAGCTTATAGCCCAGCGGCGCCATTACATCGGCCATGCGCGCAGAATCATAGACATTCATCTGGCAGCCATAGGTCTTGATATATAGCTTTTTGCTCAAGGACAGGAGGGCTTTAGGGGGTTAAACCGGATATGCATATAGTCAGGATACAATAACTTACCCAATCACGTCAATCTTCGCGGCCAGTATAAAATCATTTTCATGGAGACCGCCAACAGCATGGGTCTGCAAGCGAATTGTGACGTAACCCCAGCCAAGCGCAATATCCGGATGATGATTCTGCGTTTCCGCTATTTTTCCGACTTCATTCGTAAAGTGAAGAGCCTGGGCAAAGTTTTTGAATGTATAGGTTTTTTCAAGCCATGTATTATTCTGGACCAGCTTCCAGCCGGGCAAATTCTCAAGCAAAGCCTGAGCCTCTTTAGGCTCAAGCGCTTTTGCATCCTTACGGCAGGGCACACAATGTTTTTGGGATAAGGTCATACATCCATTTCTAGCATCAATCCGTTTGCCCATCCAGTAAAACCTGCTAGTAGGATAATCATGATTATTCTTGCTATCGATACTTCACTGGGTCCCTGCTCTGCCGCTATTTATAAAGACGGCAACATTCTGGCTGAAGACCAGAACCGTGAACCAGGCCAGCAATCGCGGGTATTAGTGCCGATGCTGGAATCGCTCCTTGCCCAAACAAAACTACGCTACTCTGATTGCGACGCCATTGCTTCTACCATTGGCCCTGGCGGCTTCACCGGCATCCGCACCGGGCTTGCCACTGCGCGCACCATAGCGCTTGCACTTGATAAGCCGCTTATTGGCCTGACTACGCTTGAAGTCATAGCGCATGCCTCGGGCATTTCCGGTGACGTGCTTGCCGTCATCGATGCTTACCGCGAGCAATGGTATGTGCAGCGTTTCCGCATGAACGGCGCGGCCGCTGCACAATCCGATCCGCTGCTGCTGGACGCCAAGGGCCTTAAAGCCCTCTCGCACGGAGCCAAAATTGTGGAAACTGCGCCGACTGCGCGCGGACTTGCGGCACTGGCTTATGAGAAATGGATGCGTGGCGAGCGCATTTTTACGAATTCCCCTCTTTACATCCGCGAGCCGGATGCCAAACTACCGCTGAAAGAAAACCTGCTATCCTGATTCCTATCAATGGAGATTCCCATGCGTAAAATACTATTGCTCGTTTCTGCATTATTGCTTGCCGCCTGCCAGAGCACTCCTGTTCAGCCCCCCGTGGAACCCATAAAGTTCATCTCCGCACCTTATGCGCTTAAAGTAGCAACCATCAATATAACGGAAGACTTCACGACAACGCACCACACGCCGCATGTAGAATACCAGTTTGAAACACCTCCTGACCAAGCGATGAAAGACTGGGCAACCTCGCGCCTTGTCGCTGCAGGCCAGCAAAACAGGCTGGAGGTTGATATTATTGACGCCAGTGTCATTCGCACCAATATTCCCAAGCAAAAAACCGGTATAGAAGGATTCTTCACCAAGGAACAGACTGAAGAATATGAAGGCACGCTGGAAGTCACCCTGAAAATCTATGATAACCGTAAAATACTGCCGGTTGCCAATGCCCATGTCACCGCCCATCAGACACTGACCTTGCGCGAAGACGCAAATTTGTTGGACCGCAAAGCGTTATACCAGCAGATGACATTTAACCTCATGCAGCAGATTGACACTGAGCTTGATAAAAATATCCGCCAGTATTTTGCTAACTATCTTCTGTAAACATAGCCATGGAGATATACCTGCCCATTGCTGAGATGTCGGTCAATATTCTGGGTATCCTGGCGCTGGGC
This sequence comes from Alphaproteobacteria bacterium, assembly GCA_013288985.1. GTDB lineage: Bacteria > Pseudomonadota > Alphaproteobacteria > Rickettsiales > JABCZZ01 > JABDAT01. The sequence continues at coordinate 19,275 of JABDAT010000010.1, read as the reverse complement.
GTGGTTACGGGTATTTTTTCAGGCATGTTTGGCGTTGGCGGCGGCTTCCTTACCACCCCGTTCCTCATGTTTATAGGCATTCCGCCCGCCGTAGCGGTGGCAAGTTCCGCCAACCAGATTGTAGCGTCATCCCTTACCGGCTTTCTTGCCCATCACCGCAAGGGCAATGTCGATTTCCATATAGGGGTGTTACTGCTGCTTGGCGGTCTGATGGGCTCATCATCGGGAGTGTGGCTGTTCACCGTACTTAAAAAAATAGGCCAGATAGATCTCACCATCTCGCTGCTTTACGTCACGCTTCTGGGTTCTATTGGCACGGTGATGGCCATGGAAAGTTTCCGTACACTCAAACATACGGAACAACAGATTACTCCGGCTGTCGTCACCCGTTTTGCATTTTTTGCGCGCCTGCCATTTATTATCGATTTTCCGCGCAGCAAACTCCGCTTAAGCGCTTTACTCCCCCTTGGTATAGGATTCATCGCCGGCGCGCTTGTGTCGCTTCTGGGCGTCGGCGGCGGATTCTTCATGATTCCCGCTATGATTTATTTTCTCGGCATGCCTACATCCATGGTGATTGGCACATCCCTCTTCCAGATTATTTTTATTACCGCCAACGTTACCTTCCTGCAGGCCGTTACTATACATACAGTGGATATTATCCTCGCAGTATTATTGATTTCAGGATCAGTAGTAGGTGCGCAAATAGGCACACAGATGGGCTCGCGCCTGCCCGCCGCTAAATTGCGGGCGCTCTTGGCTATTATCGTACTGACTGTCGCGCTGAAGCTTGCTTATGATTTATTTGCCAAGCCGCAGGATATATACAGCGTGACGGTAAGCAGCCTATGAGGAGTGCGCGCCTGTTTTTCCTGGCACTGTTATGCCTGGTGCTTTTTTCACCCGCAACGTATGCAAAGCCTCTTGTCGCCGATCTGTCGCAGTACCGCATTGAAATTGACTCAAGCTTTACCGGCACCCGCCTGCTGCTGTTTGGCGCGCGCAATGATATTGGCGACATCGTAATAGTGGTGCGCGGCCCCAACCGGCAGTTTGTGGTACGCAGAAAAGAACGCGTGGCGGGCCTTTGGGTTAATCGCAAGCAGCAGCATTTCGACAATGTGCCGACATTCTATACGCTTGCTGCCAGCAAATCGTTTCAGGATATGCATGCGAGCCCCTTATTCGCATCGCTGCGCATCGGCTTGCAGGAAGCGGTGACAGGCAATGACAAAAATGACGACACCAGCTTTGTTGACGCGCTTATTCATTCGCAGCAATCCCAGCGCCTTTATTCACAGAACGTGCAGAAAGTTTCCTTCATGGGGGAATCGCTGTTTAAATTTGTGATTCCTTTTCCCGATAATATTCCCGGCGGAGATTATGTGGCCGATATCTATCTTTTCAATGACGGGCAGCTCTCAAGTATGCAGTCCATTCCGCTGCATGTTGAAAAAATAGGATTTGATGCATTCATCTCCGACTTTGCCTATTCGCATTCCGTTTTTTACGGCTTTTTCGCCATCTTGCTTGCGCTCTTCATTGGATGGGGCGCCAGTTCATTAATGCAGAAGTTATAAGGAGGACATACTATGGAAACAGCAGGTAAATATCTGGTCTGCATGGATGGAAGCGACGCCTCACGTATCGCCCTCTATTTTGCGTGCAAAAAAGCGCTCAAACGCGGCGGCGTTGTTGAGCTCCTGCATATTATCCCCCCGCCCGATACGCAGAACCTGTTTGGCGTCATGGATAAAATGCGCCAGGAGCAGCAGCAAGAAGCAGAAATACTGATAAAATCCCTAAGCGAATCGGCCTTTCAATATACGGGCGTTACCCCCACCACCCAGATTCGTGAAGGCAGGCTGGGAGAGGAAATCATTAATGCCACCCTGGAAGACAGCAATGTGAACATGGTGGTGCTGGGCGTTTCCCCCAAAGCCGCCAATAAAAGCGGCCTGATTCACTGGCTCTCGGAAAAACTAGGGGATCGTCTGCTTATCCCACTTATGCTTGTGCCCGGCAATCTCACCGACCTGCAGATGGACGAATTAAGCTAGAAAATCAGCATTTCCGTCACAATTCTGTAACAGAAATTGTGTAATATGGGAGATGTAGAAGAGCAACAAGAAAGCCTCCCGATGAGCGTCTATCGTTTTGGTGAACAGTCGATCATTAGTGAAATTGTCATGCGGCGTTCCGCAGGCGGGGGCAGGCGCGCATATCTTCTTACCAATAAAACACTGGATGCCGACCAGGTTCAACAGATACACAATACTGTGACGGAAAACGGCTGGCAGTATGTTGCTACCGAATTTGAAGGCCGCCCGGCACTGGAGATACGCGGCGTGGGCAAAATAGATAAGCTGGAATCGGCATTAAGCGATGGCCATTTTATCAGCGGCGGCTATAACGTCAGCACATCCGACGATACTAAATATTCCACGAAGGAAAAACTGAAGGCAAACATGCTGATGCTTTCAGGAGTGCTCAATGTGCTCGCCGATATTGGCTTTATCGCATATGGCCAGATCAAACATCAGCTTAAACCTGAAAAGCAACAATGGGAAGACAGGGCGGCAGGCATTGCCTATTTCACCGGAAGCTCAATTCTTGCGTTGGGCGGCCATGGCGATAAATCCGATCATCATATACGCGAAATATCCATAAAATTATGTGAAAAATTCCAGCAGCAAGGAATGACACTTCCGCCGGACTGCGCCGCACAATCCTTTACCATTGCGCCCAAGCGCAATATGTTTGGCCATATCTACAATGCCTTACAGAAACGCCCTGCGGAGATCGGCAATAGCATTACCGGAACGGCAGGCGCTCTTATTGTCCTGGGCGCACAAAAATCAGAGGACAAATACACCAGAATTACCGATAGCATACTGGGTGCTGCAACTATGACCGGTGGTTTTGGTTCAGCCTTTGTGAAAGAGAAAGCGCCCGATCCTAAACATCCCTCTTCCATAGGGTCATGGAAATGGATTCAGGAACGTCCCAACCGCCTTGCCGGTTATGGCTATATGGTAAGCAGTTTTGCGCATGGGATTGAAACCATACGCAATATGGCTACTGCTAAATCACAATATCCCAACCCCAAAGAGACAAAACTGGCCTACCTGGCCTATGGGTTGCGGGGACTATTTACTATATTTAATTTAGCGGCAGAAGTTGCTATGGTGCTTGCTTCCAAAGGCAATGGCAAAGGTGTAAAAAGCGACTCAAGCATTGATGACACCGCTTTCGCTATCGTGGCAGACGCCATCGTCAGGCAGCCCAAGGAAAAACAGGAGCATTTAATTACCGACCTAAGCCATAATTTCCTGGCCAACCCGGAGGTATTAGGGGGTGACGCCGCTGCAATAGAGGCCTCGCTGCGCGAACGCATCAATAAAATTGAGCATAATCAGTGGTCTAATACCCAAAAAACGGTTGCGCCTGAGCCGGAAACCAAGACGGAAGCCAGCAAACCCGCCCTCACATTTAACTGGCAGCAGAAATTTAATGCCCAGCAAGCCGCTCCCACCCTCGCCCACGCGATATAATGTTTTTTAGCAAACCGTAATAATATCTTAACATTTTTCTGTTATTATAACTGCATAACCTGAGACAGGAAAAGATCGTATATATGGCGTCAGCTACTTTAGATAATAAAGATACTTTGACTGGTACACTAACCAGTGAGCAGGCAGCTATTGTTAAAAATCTTTTAATAGGAGACAAACTCACTGTCATCGATCATGCCGATGCACTTACCTTGGCAGCAGCATCGGGTGAATTAGCAAGTGCATTTGAAGCCGCAAAAACTGTAAATACTTCTGGTATATCTTTATCTGCTGATGAACCTAGGACGGATGCTCCCAAAAACTGGCAAAGTTTAGTGTCCGGCACTATTATCGGAGATATAGATACTGACCATAAAGATTCAACCTCTCCTTCTGAATCATTAGATATTATTGCTGGTAAACTGAAAAAGGGCGGAGTCGAGGAAAGTAAAAACGAAGAGCACCCCAATACTAAAAAAATTCTTGATGAAGATCAGCAAACACGCAACGTATTATTAGAGACACTGAAAGAAGAGATAAGAGATGCACGCTCAAGCACCTCTCTAGTTCTTGATGCCGTAACTGAGGTACTGGAACAAAATGTCAGCACTGAAATATTACGTAGAACAGCACAACAACTCGGCGCCGAAGAAGGAAGAGGATTAATCCCTGGAAGTGCTGGCATGCCAGTCGATGTTCAATCAACAGATGCACAGAACCTGCCAAAAAACAAAAAGTCTGGCGATCTTGATCTCGGCTATACTCCTGATTAAACCTTGAAGAATCAGCCTCCTAATTTGGTATGCCCGCCGCGTGTGATTTTTCCATCATCGAGCTTTCAGCCATTCTTCCCTCACCCAACGCAAAATCATATTCATAACATGTGTGCCCATCATGAGGATGGCGGCAGAAATAAGGCTCCGTGAAAGATGCATCCTGCCAGATGCCGCGTCCCGCCGCCTTTGCCTGCAATTCTTCCCTCGCATATCTTTCGCTGAAATGGTGATAGGCTATCGCCTGCCCGCTTTCGACCATTGCCGCATTGAGATCACGATTGCCCGCATAACACACCCCCAGCAAGCGGCGATATTTGTCGCGGCCGCTGATAGCGCATTGCACCTCATCATCCCCCGCCATCTGCCGCAAAGCATCGCGCGCAGCAATGCCACAGGGCCAGAATCTGTTTTCTTTATTCTTGCAGGCCTGATTAATCTCCGGCGCATCTATGCGCACTTCCACCTTGCCAAAGAAAATCGAATCCCCGTCATATACGCGCGCTTTACCCATGAGCATAGCTACGGTTTCCGGTGAAGTGCGCATAGCATGAAAGGACGACGCCTGTATGCAGGAGGCTAAATGCCCACATAATATAAAAGCTATCAGTACAGTATATTTTATACGGCGATTCATTACCGTATTATAAACTACCTTAGGTTGTATTACAACTTATAGTATTATTACTTACACATAGCAAGTCACCCCGCATTCATTGCGGGGTCTCCTTCACAGCGGAGATGCCGCAACAGGTGCGGCATGACAAAAACGGACAAGCTCGTCTGCTATTTAACTTTTCAGGATGACGGGAAAACGGCCATACAACAACGCCTAACAGCTTCAAATACAACCCTCAATTTACAACCTATAGGGGATTAATAATCCTTATTAACCGGGCTATAAACATATTTATAAAATACCGCTTGCCTTTCTTGTTAAGAATGATTATCAATTGCCAATAATTGAGAATAGTTCGCAATTGCAAATACAATTAATCCATCAAGGGGCATCATTATGAAACGCACTTCACTCCTTTCAGCCATTGCTTTTATGGCAATCACATTGGGAGCGGTTACCGCACAGGCCGGAGATTATGTTATTACTCTTAAGGACGACAGTTTTTCTCCCGCAACACTCAGCCTGCCCGCCAATCAAAAAATAGAGCTGACGGTAAAGAATATGAATACATCGCCTGCGGAATTTGAGAGCAGCGATCTGAACCGCGAAAAAGTTGTTGGCGCCAACAGCGAGATCACTGTCTTTGTAGGCCCGCTCGATGCCGGCACCTATACCTACTTCAATGATTTCCATCGTGAAACCACGGGCACCATCGTCGTAAAATAATATTTCATTCAAGGATTTTCTATGTTATCGACTGCTATTATTATCTTCAGGGAGATTCTGGAGATCGCTATGATTTTGGGTGTAGTTCTGGCTGCAACGCGCGGCCTGCCGGGGCGCGCCGTATGGATAATCAGCGGCTTTGGAAGCGGGCTCGCAGGCGCTGGAATCGTGGCATTATTTGCCGGAGCCATATCCAATGCCGCATCCGGCATGGGGCAGGAATTCTTCAATGCCATCATTCTTTTTACCGCCGCCATTGTTATCGGCTGGACTGCAATATGGATGCGCACGCATGCCCGCGAGATGGTCAGTCAAATCAGGCAGGTGGGACAGGATATTGCCACAGGCAAATTGCCGGGCTTCTCTCTCTCCATCATCATCGGGCTTGCAATATTGCGTGAAGGCTCCGAAATAGTCCTCTTTATTTACGGCATGATTCTTTCAGGCCAGAGCGCCGCCTCCATCACCATAGGTAGCATCATAGGCGTTGTGCTGGGCACCATTGCCGGTACCATGCTTTATTTGGGCCTTATCAAAATGTCGGCAAGGATGATGCTCAAGGTCACTGGCTGGCTGCTTGTCCTGCTGGTTGCAGGCCTTAGCTCGCAAGGGGCCGGAAATTTATCCGCCGCCGGGTATTTTTCAAGCCTTTCCGCAACAGTGTGGAACACTTCATGGCTGCTATCGGAAGATAGCGTTGTCGGTAAGGCGCTGCACAGTTTGATTGGCTATACTGCACGCCCCAACGTTATTGAGGTTCTCTTTTATCTGGGCACACTTCTGGGGATGGTTTCCATCATGGCCATTACGAGCAGACGCAAGGAAATTGCTGCCGTGGCTGCGGTTATTGTACTGGCACTCATTGCCCAGCCTGAGAATGCCAATGCGCTTGATGAAATCTATTCTCCGAACGTTGAGCAGGGAGAACTGTCCGTGGAGTATAACGGCAGCCGCACTTTCGATGCCAATCCGGCTAAAAACAATAGCCAGGAACAGGAAGTCGCTTTTGAATACGGCATCAATTCCCGCTGGGAAGTCGAAGTCAGCGGCGGCTTTGAGAAAAATCCCGATGAAACATTTACATTTAATGATCTTGAACTCGAAAACCGCTTCCAGTTTTTTGAGGCGGGAGAATACTGGATGGATTCCGGGTTTCTGGTTGCCTATGACCATGCCATTCACCAGGGCGATGCCGATACATTGGAAACCAAATTGCTGCTGCAAAAAGATATCGGCAGGATAACCACCACTGCCAATATCGGATTTGAGCAGGAAGTAGGCGTGAATGCTGCCGGCGGTCCGGATTACGTTTTCCTGTGGAACACGCGCTACCGCTATAATGAATATTTTCAGCCCGGCATTGAAATCCAGAGCGACTTAGGACAAGACAGCGAACTCAGGCACTGGAATGACCAAGAACATTACATCGGCCCCGCCGTGTATGGGCGCCTGTTTGGCCATCTCAATTATCAGGCGGGCTATTATGTGGGTGTCAGCGACGGCGCCGCATCCAACGCCGCGCGTATTCTGGTAGAATACGAAATGCATTTCTAGAATAATTCTAATTAAAAACTGTCATTCCCGCGAAGGCGGGGATGTCTCTAACAGTTTGCCGTGTTGATATAAAGATTCCCGCCTTCGCGGGAATGATGGCATGATGGGGAATGGCTATAGAATTTAACCCAGTGCCTTAACCAGCTCTTCAGTGACTTTCTTGGCATCGCCGAATAACATCATCGTGTTATCCTGGTAGAAGAGCGCATTCTCGATGCCTGCGTAACCTGCATTCATGCTGCGTTTAACGAATATAACTGTTTTTGCGCTTGCAACATCGAGCACCGGCATGCCGAAAATCGGGCTGCCAGGATCATTCTTCGCCGCCGGGTTTGTGACATCGTTGGCACCAATCACGTAAGCCACGTCGGCGGTGGAAAATTCGCGGTTGATATCATCGAGCTCAAACACCTGATCGTAAGGCACATTAGCTTCAGCGAGCAGCACATTCATATGTCCGGGCATGCGGCCTGCTACCGGATGAATGGCATAGCGCACCGTCACTCCTTCTTTCTCAAGAACGGATGCCATTTCACGCACCGCATGCTGGGCCTGGGCTACCGCCATGCCATAACCGGGCACAATAATCACTGAAGAGGCGTTCTTGAGCAGGAATGCAGCGTCTTCGCTGCTGCCCACTTTGACCGGACGATCCTCTTTCTGGCCGGTTGCAGCACTTGCAGGCGCGCTGCCAAATCCACCCAGGATTACATTAATGATGGAGCGGTTCATCGCCTTGCACATGATATAAGAAAGAATTGCGCCGCTCGCGCCAATCAACGCACCGGCAATAATGAGCAGCGGATTGCCGAGCGTAAAGCCTATGCCTGCCGCCGCCCAGCCTGAATAGGAGTTAAGCATGGAGACAACCACCGGCATGTCGGCGCCGCCGATGGGGATAATAAGCAGGAACCCTATAATAAAAGCGCAGGCCGTCATGCAAAGGAACATCGCCTGTGATTCACTCATGCAGAACATCACCAGCAATGCAAGAATGCCAAGCAGCAATATTGCGTTAAGCAAATGCTGACCTTTAAACCGCACCGGCGTACCGGAAACCAATCCCTGTAACTTAGCAAAAGCGACTACGGATCCGGAAAAGGTGATGGCGCCAATCACCGCGCCAAGGCTCATTTCAATCAGGCTGGAGAAGTGAATGCTTCCCGCAGTCCCGATGCCGTAATTCTCCGGCGACCATAAAGCAGCCGTCGCAATCAGCACGGCGGCAAACCCCACCAGTGAGTGAAACGCCGCCACAAGCTGAGGCATGGATGTCATGGCAATACGCCGTGCAATCAATACTCCTATGGTTCCACCTATCGCAATGCCCGCCGCTATCCAGCCATAGGCCGTAACCCCTGGAAGGCTAAGCGTTACTGTAATGGCAAGCGCCATCCCCATGATGCCGTAAAGATTGCCGCGCCGTGCGGTGTCCGGCGAAGAAAGGCCGCGCAGCGTCAGAATAAAGCAAACCGCAGCTATGAGATAAAGATACGCAATTACGCCGGTCATGTGTTACACAGAGGGCTTCGCAGAGCGCTTTGCATACATACAGCCAACCAGTGCCAGTACACATCCGACGATGATACCTTCCATAATGCCCCTGATAAGCCAGCATTCTGCCAAATCCAGAGAGATAGGAAGATAGGGATAATTTCCGAACTGGACCAATCCCATCAGCAGGCCTGTGGCAAGGCCAAAACGTAGCCCTTCGCCAATGCCTTTATTTTCAAAATGCTGGAAGAATATCCAGGTAAGGACAAAGCTCAACCCAACCTGCTTGGCAATTTCCCAGGGGAAGTTGCGTAACATTTCCACTTCCGAGCGCCATAAAGAAGAAGCCTCGTAGGTGGGCATCAATATCATGCTGTGGTAAAAAAGATCAAAAGCAAAAAGCGGAAGAAACGCCACAAGCGATGCCACCAGAAGTCGCCCGTCGCATTGAGCTATACATTTGCTGAATGAACATTCTTTATTATTTTCCATGCGTATCTCCTTTAGGTGGAATGAAAGAAACCTTTTTCTTGAACATACTTAACATGCGCTGCGTTACAATGAAACCGCCAAAAATATTTATCGATGCCAGCGTAACCGCTGCAAAGCCAAGCCATGTGGAAACGCTGCCCTCCCCCGGACCTATGGCAATGATAGCACCCACAATAATAATGCCCGAGACCGCATTAGTAACAGCCATAAGTGGTGTATGCAGAGCGGGAGTTACGCGCCACACAACATAATAGCCTACAAAGCAGGCAAGTACAAACACTGTAAGGCCAAAGACAAAAGGATCAATCACTGCATGGGTAGTCACGCTCGTTATCATAGAACCTCTTTTAAGCTGCTGTTTAATTTAATTATTTAAACTGGCTGTGCACAATGCTTCCCTGATGCGTAAGCAATGTACCCTTCACCAGTTCATCTTCCAAGTTAATGGCTAGCTGTTTCTCTTTAGTAAATAAAGTGTTAATAAAGTTACTGAGATTGCGCGCATAAAGTGATGTCGCATCTGTTGCCACACGGCTGGGCATATTGGTGTGTCCCACAATGGTTACGCCGCCGGCAACCACAACTTCATCCGGTTTTGAAAGCGGGCAATTGCCGCCCGATGCCACCGCCAGATCAACAATGACCGCACCCGGCTTCATGTCTTTGACCATTGCCTCAGTAATAAGTATTGGCGCCGCTTTACCGGGAATGAGTGCGGTGCAGATGGCAACATCCATCTTGGCAAGCGTTTCATGAATCAGCGCGGACTGCTTGCGTTTATAGTCCTCACTCATTTCCTTGGCATAGCCGCCCTTGGTCTCCGCCGACTCTTCTGAAGGCACTTCAATAAATTTTGCGCCCAGGCTTTGCACCTGCTCTTTAACCGCAGGGCGAACATCAAATGCAGACACCACAGCGCCCAAACGTTTCGCCGTTGCGATGGCCTGTAATCCCGCTACTCCGGCGCCCAGCACCAACACTTTGGCGGGAGGCACGGTTCCGGCAGCCGTCATCATCATGGGCGTGGCTTTGCCAAGGGTTGCAACCGCATCAATCACGGCACGGTAGCCGGCGAGATTGGCTTGCGACGACAGCACATCCATCGACTGAGCGCGCGAAATGCGCGGCATCAGCTCCATGGCAAATGCGGTGATATTGTGCTTGGCAAGCGCATCTAACAGCGCGCGGTTATTATAGGGTGATAATGTCCCGATAAGAAGCACGCCCTCAGAAAGCTTTTCTATAATACCTGCCGGCGGCGCATTAACGCACAGCACTATCTGCGCACCCTGCAATGTTTCAGCCGCGTCTGATTTTACCTGCGCCCCTGCTTCAGTAAATGCTGCATCGGAAATGCCTGAGCCAACCCCTGCCCCAGCCTCAATCTGTATGTTGATGCCAAGGGTCATAAGTTTTTTGACGGAATCCAATGACACGGCAACGCGCCGCTCATGCGGATCGGTTTCTTTAAGTACTGAGAGAATAATCATGGGGTGATTTGGCCTGCATAAAGCATTATTGTCAATCGTAACTTATTTATATGGCAACCCCAAATGTTCTTCGATTTCATTTAATTTGAGACGCAATAGACTAGGTGCAGCGGTAATAGGTATTCTTGCAATTTCCGTAATCTCTTTAACCCCATTTAAGATGACAGGATGATTTTCTGCATATTGTGCTGCCTCAACCTTGGTCTCTGGTATTCCCACCTTTTTATTAGCTTCTTCAAGCTTCCTATGGAATTCTCTACCAAACTCAGTTCCTTCTTCCAATTGTTCTAAAGAGTCAGGAATATGTGATGGAAATGCAAGCACATCAACTAAACTTAAGCGGTCGCCTTTGAGCATGATATTGCCCTTGCTAAAATCCACTGAGTATCCATGCTCATTAAGATATTTTATATCCCGTAAAAAGATGACAAAACTTTGCAACGGCAAATTTGCTATTTCTTGTCTTGCTTCAAGTACGCCTAAATATGGATCATCCGGATGTGCATCTACTCTTTCTTTATAAAGCATGGCCAAAGACTTCTGGCCGTTTTTGAGAACAATCTGAACTTCTTCCTCAATGTCTCCTATTTCCAAGACCGGCTGACCAAAATTATGCCGCAGGCCGTAATCCACCGGAGTCAGACTGGAGGTATTGCTGAGTCTTGCCTTAAAGGTTCCGCCTCCTTGAAATGAGATACCCCTAATCCGGAGCAAGTAATCTTTAAATGGATCGGGCAATGGGAAAATGCGTCCCGAATGCGACTTGGCAAGAGACTCACCCGTTGCTGCCTCAGCAAGCATATCGTAAATTGTACCATGGGGCATATTCCCATCGTACTCTTTATAGGTTTAAAAATTATTAATAATACAAACCGCGGCGATATGTAAGCGATTGATTTTATGCCTCAATGCTGGCGACGCTTTCGTGAATGCGTTTCTTATCGAGATACATCGCCTTATCGGCATTGGCGAGCGCGGTTTCTGCATCATCGCCTTTTTTGACTTCATAAGCGCCGAACGCCGCCGTGAGAAAAAGGCGTTTATTGGCCCAGATAAATTCACTGTCCGCCAGCCGCCTGACAATTTTGCGGCCGCGCTCACGGGCAGTATCAAAATGTGCATAATACATAATTACGGCAAATTCATCCCCCGACAGGCGCGCTACAAAATCGGAACCGCGCGATGAATCAATGAGCAATTTCGCTACATGGCGAATTGCCGCATCCCCTGCCCCATGGCCATAAGTATCATTGATATTTTTGAAGCCGTTTAAATCAAAATAGAGAATCGTGCAGGGATGGCCATAACGGCCATGCATGGCAACCGCCCAATTAAGACGGCGCAGAAACGCGCGGCGGTTAGGCACCGGCGCCAGGCAATCCACATCGGCAAGACGCTCAAGCTCGGCAAAATTATTCTTTACTTGCGCCAATTCACCCGCCTGATCATCAAGCTTCTCAAGCAGCGCCGAAACCGCAAGCAGTACGGATTCAGTCATTTCCTTCTGTGGAATGCCAAGCATCTTCATGCGTTCAGCCAATAGTATTTTTTCCGGCGCCGAAGGAGCAGGCATAGGAAAAACTTCAGGCTTGGCTTGCGTCGCTTTATCGGTTTTGCTTTTTGCCATTGCTCTACCCCCTGCTAAAAACACCTGCTAATCTGCGGTATTCATAGCATTTTTCCTGTCCAATTAAAAGGCTAGAATTAACCCTATAGCCCCTTTACTGTTACCTAAGTCAAACTATAAAGCCCATTGCCTCTAACTATTTGCAAGAAATGCACAGAAAAAGCCCTGTAGGACTCATTATCATTGGCAGCCTTAAACTGGCAAGCGCTTCATTGCTGGCCGCCGTCGGCTTTGGCATTTTCCATATGGTAAGCGATATCGGGCTCGTGCTTGATCATTATGTAAGAATGCTGCATCTCGATCCGGCCAATAAATGGATTACTGAAACAATTGCAAAAATAACGGGGATTGAACCCAGGCAGCTAAGAACCATCGGCGCCGTCACTTTTTTCTATGCATTGCTCTATGTGATTGAAGGCGTAGGGCTTCTGCTTGCGCGCCACTGGGCGGAATATTTAACCATTATTGTTACCGGATCGCTATTGCCCGTAGAAATATACGAAATCATCCACAGGACGACTCTGATAAAAATTACCGTGCTGATTATCAATGTATGTATTTTGGTGTATCTTATTCGCCAGCTGAAAAGGGATAAGAGGATGGAAACACTAAATCTCTAAATCACCCCTAAGCGCTCTATCCTTTATATCTTTTATAGCCCCTTCTTCAAAACGATTCCTATGTCCATTCTTGCCATATAAATGACCGTACCCATTTTTAGAACAATGCATACGATGCAAAGTATTTTTTGCCATACGCGTAGCGCTATTAAATGCAGGAAGCCCGGTGCTGACTGTTATTTCCTCACCTAATACAGGGCTTACTTGCTGGCTGCGCAATTTACTCTGGACAACACTCATAGCCGCTTCAGCACAATGCTCATAGACGGCAGACCAAAGCAACTCTTTAGCCTCTTCATGATCTGCATTTTCATATTGTTTATATTTGCCATCATCTACAGTACCTATGCTATTTCTTGATTCCTCTATTATTTCCTTTTTATTCCTTTTTAGTTCGCTGTTGTAGATTTCTTGGGGAGCTTCTCTACGGGTATATTTTTTAAGTACAAATCTCGCCAATCGATGTTCTGCATCTTTTGCAGTTTCTCCGTGGGGATTCTCTTTATCCGGCAGCTTAGGAGCGCCTATATTTATCATGCCTAAATAAGCAGTTAAAAACTCACCAAACGCGGTATTATCATATCCCAGCGTGTTAACATCTTTTCCCATCTCCATCGGAATATCAATGGGCTGAGTTCCATATTTAGTGACAATCGCCGCTTTGCCTTCGGTTCCAATCGTAACAAAGGCCACCGGTGTTCGCTCAGGATTATCTAAATGCTTGCCGTGCTCATTATCCCAATGCAAGAATTGTTTCTGCAGCCAATCTAGCCCTTGTTGAGGATTAGCCGCATCCGTGCCGCTAATATCCGAAAGCTTTTTAGCATCAGCCGTAATAACATTGGCGCGTTTTATATAATTTTGAAGCGATGTTCTTTCCTCATCCTCACTCATCTCTTCATTGCCAAAATGCGCGTGATTGGGCATAGACAACCAGAATTCCCTGCCACGTGCCAATTCCATCATGTGATTAGGAATAGATGTGCCAAACTTTGGCAATAATGCCGCATTCATATACACGATATGACTATCGTGCGCAGCCTTCTTCACGGCTTCTAAAGTGATATCTTTGTCTGTGAGCACCTCTTTAGCATTACCCCGATAAGTAAAAATAAGCGGATCACGGTTACCGGGCATTTTAATAATATAGGAAACCCCCATCTCAGGGGTAATATCCTTGTTAGGTTGCGGCTTCAACGCATTGATATTAGCTCGTTCCATATCCTGCAAGGCGATGGAGCTCAATGCATCTTCTCCGGAAATATTGCTTAGAAAATTTACATCCACACTTCTGTGACCGTGATTGCGCACTATAGTCCTAATAACGTTGGCGGTGCTGCCTCCCAAAGAAATTCCCATCGTAGCCGCCGCAAACTCTTTTTGAAGCGCTTCGCTTTCTTCACGATTAATTTCAAGTTTTGTAGTATCGGCTGATTGAGCCTGCTCAATCAGCCTATGCAATGCGGGAGCATTCTTCTGTCTCCACTCGGGATTATCTAGCTCTACGCCCTCAGGTTGCTTGCCCGAATCAACAATGACGTTGGTGTAGACTTCATCGGCGGTAAAAACTTTTAATTCCATGACTAAATTCCTGGCACCTATATTTTTAGTATATGCCAGTCAGTATTGCAGAAAATGGTGAATTATTTATTAACTTATAGAGTGAGGTCTCTATCACCAGGAAACAACTAAGATTTCCGCGGCTGCTGGCCGTGCAGGAACACTTTTACCACATAGCGTATAATCTCGTCTTTTTTCTTAGGCCCCACCCTTTTCTTAAGGCCCAGCAAGCATTTCATCTGGGTGCGGTTGCTCAGCATCCCCAGAAATACAATCGCCGCCATTTCCGCGTCCGGCACATAAAGCACCCGTTTAGCATGGAGTTTCTTCAGATAATCCGCCAATACGGCAGTTGAACGTTTGGGTCCGGATTCATAAAACAGCTTTCCCAGCTCCGGGAATTGCTGCGCTTCGGTCAGAGCCGTGCGGTATATATTGATGGCATCGGGCTCTAATATAACATCCAGAAATTGATGGCCGATGGACGTAAGCGTCTGCTCAACGCTTTGCCCCTCGCGCAATGTCTCCTGCAGCTGGCTAAACAGCATCTGGCAGCGGCTTTGCATCACGGCGGTAAAGAGCGCTTTTTTATCTTTGAAATAATGGTACAGCGTCGGCTTTGAAACCGGCACCGCTTGCGCAAGCGCGTCCATGCTGACTTCGCTGTAGCCCAGCGTCATGAACATCTTGCCCGCAGTCTTTAATATCTGCAGGCGCTTGGCACTGTTTTCAGGGTCCTGCTTCTTTCGGCCCATATATATCTCCACCCCTTATACCATTTTTATTAGCAATTGGTTTTGACAAATCATAGAATGTATTTTATACTACACTACACAGTTTAGTTTATCAAATGGTATTTTATTTATGCCCCCCGCCTCCACCTCCGTCAAATTCTCAAAGTTCATCCGGCTCGGCATCGCTATCGCTGTTATTGCCATCATAGCAGGCGCATATGTGCTGCTTCACTTAGGTGAGGAAACCACCGATGACGCAGCCATTGAAGCGCATGTCGTTACCCTTGCCCCAAAAGTCGGTGGCTATATTAAAACACTCTATGTCAATGATAACGACTCCGTTAAAGCGGGCCAGGTGTTGGCAGAAATTGACCCCACCGATTATATTATCCGCCGTATTCGCGCCAAAGCCGCTCTTGAAGTAGTGCAAGGCGAACATGGCGCTTCGGCACAGACACTGGCGACGACAAGAATCTCCGCTCCTTCTGCCATTGAATCTGCAAGGGCACAACTCGCTGCAGCAAAGGCTAATTGGACAAAAGCATCCAATGACTTAAACCGTATGTACCGTTTGAATGATGAGGCCCGTTCGCGTGAACAGCTGGATAACGCCGTAGCGATGGAAGAAACCGCGCTCTCTTCATTCAAAGACGCCACAGCACGCCTGCACTCCGCCGAAGCCTCACCTAAAATCATTGCATCAGCAATATTAAATGCCGAGGCGCTTGATGCGCAGGTAAAGCAGGCAGCAGCTGATTTGACGCAGGCCGAGAAAGACCTGTACGATACTAAAATTATAGCTCCTATGGATGGCCGCATCACGCAAAAAGGCGTGGAAGTAGGCGATTATGTTCAGCCCGGCCAGCAGCTGGGTTTTCTGGTGAGCAACGAAGTGTGGGTTGTGGCCAATTTCAAGGAAACGCAGCTTGTGCATATGCATCCGGGCAATAACGTTAAAATTGCAATTGACGCTTTTCCCGGCGTAAAACTTGAAGGCAAGATAGACAGCATCCAGGCAGGCACCGGCGGGCGCTTCTCGGCCTTCCCTCCTGAAAATGCCACCGGTAATTTCGTTAAAGTTGTTCAGCGCGTGCCGGTAAAAATTTTGCTGAATGCCCAGCCTGACACAGCGCTGCATATCGGTCCCGGCATGTCGATTATTCCCACGGTCTATACAAAATAATATGGATAATACCGCCGCATCTCCCGTTTATAATCCATGGGCCGTGGCCATGGTGGTAAGCCTTGCCGCTTTCATGGAGGTGCTCGATACCACCATCACCAACGTATCGCTTTCCCATATCGCAGGCACGCTCGGCGCCAGCCAGGACGAAAGCACCTGGGTGCTTACCTCTTACCTCGTGGCAAACGGCATTGTCCTGCCTTTGTCAGGCTGGCTCTCCGGCGTCTTAGGCCGCAAGCGCTTTTTCATGTTGTGCATCGGCGCATTCACGGCCGCCTCTTTTGCCTGCGGCATGTCCAATTCATTGGGAATGCTGATTCTGTTCCGTCTGTTGCAGGGCCTTGCTGGCGGCGGGTTGCAGCCTGTGCAGCAGGCGATTATTCTTGATGCGTTCCCTGCAGAAAAACGTGGCCAGGCCTTTGGCATCACCGGCATCACCATGATCGTCGCCCCTATTCTCGGCCCCACGCTCGGCGGCTACATCACCGATAATTTCAGCTGGCAGTGGATATTCTTTATGAACGTGCCGGTGGGAATCCTCGCATTCTGGCTGGTGGGCCGCATGGTGGAAGATCCCCCGACCGCAAAAGCCAAGGGGCTTATCTCCATCGACTATATAGGACTCGGCCTCATTGCCATTGGCCTTGGCGCTTTGCAGGTGGTTCTTGATAAGGGCCAGCAGGATGACTGGCTGGCGAGCCATTTCATTTTACTTTTTGCTATTATCAGCACCATTGCATTGCTATTCGCAATCGTCTGGCTTTTAAATCAGGAAGACCCGGTGATTGATCTCAGGCTGCTTGCCAAGCCCAGCTTTGGCCTGTCCTGCATGATGATATTTTTTATGGGATTCTGCCTCTATGGCGGCAGCACGCTTTTGCCCATTCTCCTGCAATCGGAATACGGCTACGACGCAACGCTTGCCGGGCTCGTGCTTTCTCCCGGCGGGTTTTCCGTGATCTTCCTCATGCCCCTTGTCGGCAAGCTCGTCAATTACGTGCAGTCTCGCTACCTCATTGCCATTGGCATGGCTCTGTGCGCCTATGGCATGTGGTTGGCCATGCATATCACCCCGCAAACCAGCTACGGGGATTTTGTTATCATTCGCATTTCGCAGGTGCTTGGCCTGCCCTTCCTGTTCATCCCCATCAGCACCCTTGCTTTTATGGATGTGCCCAAAGAAAAAAGCAGCAAGGCTTCGGCTATTTATGCCATGGCGCGCAACCTCGGCGGCAGCATCGGCATTGCCGTCATCACCAGCTACGTTGTGCGTCATCAGCAGATACACCAATCGTTCCTCGCACAGAATTTGTCTCCTGCCAATCCCGTATATCACGGCGTATTTTCCGGTTATGTCCATTCCTTTTCCGCGCAGGCAAGCAGCCTGTCTGCGACCCATGCTGCAATGGGAAAAATATACCACCAGCTTTTGCAGCAGGCGGATATGCTTGCTTTTGGCGACGGCTTTCTGGCGATGGCCGCTGTGATGGGAAGCCTGGCATGTGTCGCGTTTTTTATGCCGCGCAACAATCCGCATGCCAAGAAAAGTGCGGCAGCAGAGGCCGCGCATTGATGAAGAAAACAGAGAGAAGTGTTATGCATATTAAACAATATACCGCCGCGCTTTTAGTCTCGACCTTGCTTGCAGGCTGCATGGTCGGTCCGCATTACCATGAACCTGCCGCCAATGCGCCGGATAAATGGTTGTCGGCAACTTCGCCGGAAAATGCACAGGCTGTCAGCGAGCAGAACTGGTGGGAACATTTCGGTGATCCCGTTTTAAGCCAACTTATTAGCAAGGCGCTCGCAGGCAATCTTGATTTGAAGATTGAGGAAGCGCGCATTGCTGAAGCGCGCGCTACCCGCGCATCCGCCAGAGCCGATCTTCTGCCGACCGTAAATACCGATGCCAACGCAGAGCGTCAGGGCAACCGCCTTGCATTCGGCAATGCCCCTTTTGATCTCAGCAAGCCGTTTAATACTTTCCAGGCCGGGTTTGATGCAAGCTGGGAGCTCGATCTCTTCGGCGGCAAGCGTCATGAAATTGAAGCGGATGCAGCTGAGCTAAAAGCAGCAGAAGCAACACGTGATGACGTCCGAATCAGCCTGCTGGCCGAGGTTGCGCGCACCTATATGGATATTCGCGAGTATCAGGCGCAGCTTGCCATCATCGACAAAACGCTGGCCGCTGATCAGCAGACACTCGATATCGCCAATCAGCGCTTTAAAGCCGGCACCAGTCCGGGGCTTGAAGTAACGCAGGCCAGCGCGCAGATGGATCAGGCTAAATCCGACATTCCGCACACCCAAAGCCTGCTCACCCAAGCCGAATACAGCATGGACGTATTGCTCGGCGAAAAACCCGGCAGCGCGCATGCTCTGTTGGCAGAGGCAAAACCCATTCCGGTGCCTGATAAAAATCTGGTGCTGGCCGCGCCTGCGCAGGTTATCGCCAACCGGCCCGATATAAAAGTGGCCGAACGCAAACTCGCCGCCGCCACGGCCCAGCAGGGTATTGCCACAGCTGCCTTCTTCCCTGACATTTCCCTGTCGGGCTTTTTAGGCCTGCTCAATACTGATGCTGGTAACTTACTGCGCACCGATAGCAAATCATGGGATATCGGCGGCAATCTGTTATGGCCCATTCTTAATTTCAGCAAACTCTCTGCTGGCCTTGATGCTGCCAACGCCCGCCAGCAGGAAGCATTCCTCACCTACCGGAAATCGGTCATTGCCGCGCTTGCGGATGTGGAACGCTCGCTCACTGCATACACAAAGCAGCAAGAAGAAAAAGAATTGCTGGATAAAACCGCCGAAGAGAACCGCCATGCCGTCGATATTGCGCAGAT
>JABDAT010000009.1 GCA_013288985.1 Alphaproteobacteria bacterium | reverse complement strand
CCACCTCTTTGATGTTTTCCCTGATAATCCGGATGATCCGGATGCTACCGGCACGCATAATCTGAAAGCGTCGCTTAACCGGGTCCTGGAAAAGAAAATGCCAGATACCATGGCCGTTCAGAAATACGATATTCAAAGACCCGCCGCACAAGGGGGGGGATTTGAGGAACGTTACTGGAGTCCTCTTAATTCGCCTGTATTGGATAATGAAGGTGCCGTTGTTTACATCATACACCGTGTTGAGGACGTTACAGAATTCATACAGTTGAAACAGCAGGGCCGGGAGCAATGGAAAGAGAATGAAGCATTGCGCACCCGCGCGGAGCAAATGGAATCCGAAATTTATTTGCGTGCGCAAGCTGTGGCAACCGCTAACCGAAAACTGGAACAGCTTAACCAGGAATTGGCCGAATCGCGCACCTTCTTAAAGAATATTATTAATCACTTGCCTGATCCTATTTTCGTTAAAGATACGCAGCATCGCTGGATCGATGGCAATAATGCTTTATGGGATCTGTTTGGCAAAACCGAAGCCGAACTGCTTGGCAAAAGCGATTATGATTTCTTTCCCAAAGAGGAAGCGGATGTGTTTTGGCAAAAAGACGCTGAAGTATTTGCCAGCCATGACGTCAATATCAATATTGAAAATTTTACCGATGCTTCCGGCGTCACACATATTATTTCTACAAAAAAAGCCTGTTTCAACGGGCCGGGAGGAGATCTGATTCTGGTGGGCGTCATTCGCGATATCACTGAGTTGACGCAAATGCAGAACAAACTCAAACAGAGCGACGAGGCGCGCCTTAAATCGATTATGGATCACTCCGGCCGGCCCGTGTACATCAAGGATCTGGATGGAAAATTTATTCAGGTGAATAAAGATTTCCTGAGGCTTCTGGGCCAGCCGGAAAAAGAAGTGCTGGGCAGAACAGACTATGATTTCTTTTCCCCAAAATATGCCGATATACGCCGCAAGAATGCGCTCGCGGTTATTACTAATTTATCGGCTTGCGAGTTTGAAGAGGAATTGCCGCTGGATGACGGCATGCATACATTTACGTCCGTAAAATTTCCTCTCTATGATGCCAACAAGCGTATCTATGCCGTATGCTGTATATCTACCGATATTACCGATCGTAAAATAATCGAATCACAGCTCAAAGCGAGCCTGGAAGCCGTAACCCATGCCAAGAAAAGCGCTGAAATAGCGCAGAAGAAAGCCGAAGAGGCTAATGAGGCGAAAAGCAGTTTTCTGGCCAATATGAGCCATGAAATACGCACCCCTTTAAATAGCATGATTGGACTTACCGAACTCCTGCTTGAAACGGAACTCACGGCGCAGCAAGATAGCCATCTGCGCACCGTTCTGCATTCCGCGGAAACACTGACCCAGATTATTAACGATGTCCTGGATTTTTCCAAAATCGAGTCGGGCAAGCTGGAACTTGATCCTGTTTCCTTTGATTTGCATGCTGCTATTGAAGATACGGCAGAGTTATTTGCACCGCGCGCGCGTGAAAAGGAACAGCAGCTTGAGTTGCTTGTCCACTGCATGCCCGGCACACCGCGTAATGTGATTGGCGATCCTGTGCGCGTGCGTCAGATCATATCGAATCTTGTCAATAATGCCGTTAAGTTTACCCATGCCGGCTGTATTGTCATTGCTGCACAGGAAGCAGAAGATGCGTCACTGCCTGCGTCTATGTCACGGATTAAAATTTCCGTATCAGATACTGGCATTGGCATTGCCGAAGATAAATTAAATATTATTTTTGATAAATTTGCCCAGGCTGACGTTTCAACCACACGTAAATTTGGCGGCACAGGGCTTGGGCTTTCCATTTGCAAACAGTTGGCACAATTGATGAAGGGGGACATCACGGCGGAAAGCATTCCAGGCAAGGGTTCCATGTTTGTGGCTACAATGGTTTTTGAACGCGATTTGAATCCACCCACGCCATACAAAACTCTGGCCCTGTCGCTGCTTCAGGGTAAGCGCGCCTTGATTGTCGATGATGTGGTTTCCAGCCAGAGCATACTAAAAGCGCAGCTTGATAATGTGGGAATTATTTCCGCAAGTATAGGCGATATGCAGACAGCTCTCGCGTTGCTGGCGCAAGCCAAGGAAAAAGGAACCGCTTTTGATTTGCTCGTCACTGATTATCTTTTGCCGGAAATGAGCAGTGATGCATTCACCGAGTGTGTAAAAACATTATATCCCGGCATAATCATTGTGATGGTGACGGCGCTGGCCGAGAAAGGCTATGCACAGATATTTGCCAGCAGCGGATGCGATGCCTATCTTACCAAGCCGGTGCGGGCATCGCAGCTCTATGAAATACTTGCCATGCTTTTTGAAGCACGCCAAACCGGAAAAACCCTTAGCATGCTTACTCCGCTTACTTTATTTCGCAAAGCTGCACCAGGCAAAAACAATGATGACGGCAGTTTCCTCGAAGGGGCGGAAATACTGTTGGTGGAAGATAACAGGGCGAACCGCGATCTGTTCACCAAGATACTGGAAAATTTTGGCTGCCACAGTACTGCAGTACGCAATGGTGAAGAGGCTGTTGAAATCATAAAGAAACAGGAATTCGATCTTATTCTTATGGATTGCCAGATGCCGGAGATGGACGGGTTTGAAGCCAGCCTGATTTTATGTGCGATGAAGAAACGCGGAGAGATAAGCGATATGCCTATTATTGCGCTTACCGCCAATGCCATGAAGGGCGACCGTGAAAAATGCCTGGAATCGGGCATGAATGACTATATTACCAAGCCGCTGCGCAAAAGCGCATTAAGGGCAGCGCTCATGCAATGGCTTCCGCTTAAGGAAAAGCGCTTGTCGGCGCGCGCGCAGCATGTGGTCTGATGTTTTAAAGGCACATTCCTATTATATTCATATATGAACTATTTTGTATTGAATATTACATGATTGCATGATTTGCCTGCCTGTGCTATGCCTGCCTTCACGATGATCAAGAAAATCACGCATAAGCCCTGCAGTCTGAGTGAGGGCAAATCTGCTCCGGCCAAGCACCAGCTGACCGAGTTGTTCTGGGTATTGGGCCCTGCATTCACACGCTGGGCTGAATCGCATATGCATCAGCAGGGCATGACCCCGCAGCGCCTGCGCCTCATGGGCGCTCTGCTGGAGAATGGCCCTATGATGATGAGCGGCCTCAAGGACGAATTGGGGGTGACTGCGACCAATGTCACCGCATTGGTGGACGTGTTGGAAAAAGACGGCATGGTTGAGCGCAAATCCCATCCCACAGATCGCAGAGCGACCATGATTAAGCTGACTGTCAAGGCGGAAAAACGCCTTAAGGAAAATTGTGCTGAGTTCAAAGACCGCGTGTCCGAGCTTTTTTCCGGATTTGCTGAAACTGAAAAGAAGCAATTGGTCGATTTGCTTTTGCATGTGCGCAATGCCCTGGTTGATCGCGATATTCTTGAAATATCAGATGTTGCTTCTAAAACGTCTTCCTCCAGGCAAAAATTATGACCCGGTTCAACACTATTCTGCATAAAACGGTGGCGCTCGGTGTACTTGCAACATTGCTGGTGTCCGGGTGTGCTGTCGGGCCCGATTTTAAACGTCCCGCCCCACCGGATGTCAAAACCTATACGGATAGTGCGCTGCCTGCGCAGACTGCTGCTTCTGATACGATAGGCGGCGCCGCGCAGACTTTTGTGGATAACAAAGATATCCCTGCGCAGTGGTGGACGTTATTTGCTTCCGCGCCGCTTAATGCGCTGATGGAGCAGGCGCTGAAAACCAATTCTGATTTGCAGGCTGCACAGGCTGCGTTACGTGTATCGCAGGAGACGGTCTATGCGGAGCAGGGCGTATTCTTTCCTTCCGTCACGCTTAATCCTTCTGTTACGCGCGAGAAATTCTCCCCCGCAGTGCTGGGTGACTCCACGGGCTCCAGCTCTATTTTCACGCTCTATAATGCATCGGTCAATGTATCGTACGGGCTGGATATTTTTGGCGGCAATCGCCGTGAAGTGGAATTATTGCAGGCGCAGGCGGATTACCAGAAATATCAGTTGCAGGCGACCTATCTTACCTTGACCACCAATATTGTAACGGCCGCGATCCAGGAAGCATCATTGCGTGCGCAGATAAAGGCGACGCAGAATATTATTGATATTGAGAGCCATGAGCTGGATATACTCAAAAAACAATTTGAACTGGGAGGCATAGCCAAAAGCATTGTCCTGACTCAGGAAACAGCCGTGGCGCAGGCGGAGGCCACCTTGCCGCCATTGCAGAAACAATTGGCGCAGAAGCGTACTCAGCTAAGTGTTCTTGCAGGCCGTTTCCCAAGCGAGAAGCTGGAGGAAACATTTGATCTGGACTCCCTGCACCTGCCGGAAGAATTGCCAGTGAGTTTGCCTTCCAAGCTGGTAGAGCAGCGCCCTGATATTCAATCGTCTGAATCCGTGCTTCATGCCGCAAGCGCTGGCATAGGCGTGGCCACAGCGAATATGCTTCCGCAAGTTACACTTACTGGCAGTTACGGCTCTGAAGCCACGTCTTTTGGCAATCTCTTTTCCGGTCCGGCTGAAGTGTGGAGTTTAGGCGGCGGATTGCTGCAGCCGCTATTTCGCGGCGGCACGTTACTGCATGAGCGAAATGCGGCTGTTGCAGCATATGATCAGGCGGCGGCGAATTATCGCAGCACGGTGCTGACGGCATTCCAGAATGTTGCCGATACATTACGCGCATTGCAGTTTGACGCCGATACGCTCAAGGCGCAACTGCATGCCGAGCGGGCGGCGTCGGAAAGTCTTGAATTGACCAACGCTCAGTTCAAAGACGGCGCCATCAGTTATCCGCAGTTGCTCAATGTGCAGCAAGCCTATCAGCAGACCCACATTACGTTGGTGCTTGCCCAGGCTGCGCGATTTGCTGATACGGCTGCTTTATTCCAGGCGTTAGGTGGCGGCTGGCAGCAGGCGGGCAGTCCGGAGAAAACCATTCAAACTTCTACAAATACATCCTCGGATACATCCTTAAATGGAGGGAAAAAATAATGACAAAACGTATGGTAATCATGCTTATTCTGGTATTGCTGGTGGTTGCTGGCATAGCCGGTATTAAATATATGGGCTTCAAGAAGCAAATGGGGCAGATGACCGCTATGATGAGCGCGCTGCCTGTTGTTTCTGCGAGTGAAGCAAAATTTGATGTATGGCAGGCCCATACCCAGGCAGTAGGCAGCCTGCGCGCGGCAAAGGGAGTGGATATTGCTAATGAACTGGCAGGTATTGTCGAAGAAATCGATTTTCATTCCGGCAGTGATGTGAAAGCGGGTGCGCTGCTTGTGAAACAAAGAGCCGAGGATGATATCGCCAAGCTGAAAGCATTGGAAGCCACCGCAAAGCTTGCAGATATCACCTATAAGCGCGATCAGAAACAGCTTAAAGTGGAAGCGGTGAGCCAGGCGGTGGTGGATAATGATAAGGCCAATCTGGATAATGCCCGCGCCCTTGCCGCACAGCAAAAAGCACTTGTTGATAAGAAGTTTATCCGGGCGCCGTTCTCCGGGCATCTGGGCATAAGAAATATTGATCTGGGACAATATATCAATGCGGGAACGGCCATTGTCACCTTGCAGGAGCTTGACCCTATTTATGTTGATTTCACCATGCCGCAGCAGGCGTTGGCACAGGTAAAACAAGGGCAGAAAGTAACGGCTAAGAACGATACTTATCCGGATCGCAGCTTTATTGGCACTATTGCGGCTATCAGTCCTAAAGTCGATCCGGCGACACGCAATATTCAGGTGCGCGCTGCCATTAAGAATCCTGATCATGCCCTGCTTCCCGGCATGTATAGCACGGTTGAGATTACGGTTGGCAAGCCCGAGCAGTATATTACGCTGCCACAAACTGCCATCACCTATAACCCCTATGGCAACACCGTTTTTGTGCTTAAAGAGAGTGATGATAACGGTCAGAAAAAACTGTCTGCTGAGCAGACATTTGTAACGTTGGGTGAAACGCGCGGCGATCAGGTGGCGGTTATAAAAGGCGTCAAGGAAGGCGATCTTGTTGTCACAGGCGGCCAGCTTAAACTGCAAAACGGGCAGGCAGTAAAAGTGGATAATAAAGTGATGCCCACCAGCAACGCCAGCCCCTCTCCGGCGGATGAGTGAGCACTTATGAACTTTACTGATCTTTTCATACGCCGCCCGGTATTGGCTTCGGTTATAAGCCTCATGATTCTTGTCGTGGGACTCCGCGCTGTATTTTCGCTGCCGGTATTGCAATATCCCCGCACTGACAGCACGGTGGTAACCGTCAGCACAACCTATTACGGCGCCGATCCTGATGTGGTGGCGGGCTTTATCACGACGCCGCTCGAAAATGCGATTGCCCAGGCCAACGGCATCGATTACATGACATCCACCAGCCAGAATGGGCTCAGCACTATCACTGCCAACCTGCGCCTTAATTACGATGCTGACAAGGCGCTCACCGAGATCCACACTAAGATAACGTCCGTGCTTAACCAGTTGCCGCCGCAGTCGCAGCAGCCAGTGATGACCATTCAGGTCGGGCAAACGATTGATGCGATGTATATCGGTTTCAGCAGCGATGTTCTGAGCTCCAATTATATTACCGATTATCTGTTGCGCGTAGTGCAGCCTAAGCTGCAGGCGATAGAGGGTGTGCAGACGGCTGAACTCATCGGCAATAAAAACTTTGCTTTAAGGGCGTGGCTTGACCCGCAGAAGCTGGCGGCTTACCAGATTACGGCAACAGATGTAAGCGCAGCGCTTGCCAAGAATGATTTTATCTCCGGCCTTGGCAATACCAAAGGGCAGATGGTGCAGATCAACCTGACTGCGTCCACCAGTCTGCATTCGCTGGAAGAATTCAAGAAACTGGTGATTAAGCAACAAAACGGCGCCATTGTCAGACTCGAAGATGTCGCCAACGTTACGCTTGGCTCTGAGGATTATGAATCGCAGGTGAGCTTCGATAATAAGAAAGCCGTCTATGTCGGTATTCAGGTGGCGCCAAGCGCCAACCTGCTCGATGTCATCAAGCGGGTGCGCGCTATTTTCCCCGAAATCCAATCGCAGCTGCCCAAAGGGTTTAATGCCGAGATCGTCTATGATTCGACTAAATTCGTCAACAGTTCCATTGATGAGGTGATACACACGCTGGTGGAAGCCTTGTTCATTGTCGCCTTTGTGGTGTTCGCATTTCTTGGATCGCCGCGCTCGGTGATTATTCCTATCGTTGCTATTCCCCTGTCGCTGATTGGCGCATTTATTTTCATGTTGGCGCTGCATTTTTCGATCAACCTTCTGACCCTGCTGGCGCTCGTGCTTGCAATCGGGCTGGTAGTGGACGACGCCATTATCGTCGTGGAAAACGTCAACCGCCATCTTGAGGAAGGCATGCAACCTTTTGACGCGGCGATGCAGGCGGCGCGCGAGCTTTTTGGCCCGATTATCGCCATGACCGTTGTGCTCATCGCCGTTTACGTGCCTATCGGTTTTCAGGCAGGGCTCACCGGCGCGCTTTTCACCGAATTTGCTTTTACATTGGTGGGAGCGGTAACAATTTCTGCCATCGTCGCGCTTACTTTATCGCCCATGCTGTGCTCGCATTTGCTCAAACCCCATACGCATGATCGCGGCGGTTGGGAAGAGCGGTTAGTAGATTCTATTGATCGCAATTTTGATCGCCTGCGCGGCCGTTACCATAGAATGCTGCATAGCAGCCTTAACTTTATTCCTGTCACGGTGGTGTTTGCAGCACTCATACTGCTCAGCATTTACGGCCTCTATGTCACTTCCAAGACGGAGCTTGCGCCGCAGGAAGATATGGGCTTGGTCATAGCCATTGGGTTTGGTGCGCCGGATTCCACGCTGCAGCAGCGTCAGCTTTTCGCCCGTCAGGAATATGACATTGCCACGTCCTATCCGGAAGTGGAGCATGTGTTCCAGCTCGATGTGCCGGGGCGCAATATTATTGGCGGAGTGTTTAAACCATGGGATGAACGCAAACGCACATCCAATGAACTCATGCCACTTTTCCAGCAGGCCTATAATCAGGTAACCGGGCTGCGTTTGGCGGCCTTTCAATTGCCGCCATTGCCCGGCAGTAGGGGGCTTCCCATTCAGTTTGTCATACAGACAACGCAGCCTTTTGAGCGCCTAAATGAAGTGTCGCAGGACTATATGAAGGAACTGCAGAAAACTGGCATGTTCGGGTTCCTTGATAACGACTTAAAAATCGATCTGCCGGAATCAACCGTTGAAATCGATCGCGACAAAGCAGCACAGCTCGGGCTCTCCATGGACGACATCGGTAATGCGATGACTTCCATGCTGGGGGGTGGTTACGTCAATTATTTCAGTCTTTACGGCCGTTCGTATAAAGTTATTCCGCAAGTGCAGCAGCGCCAGCGACTGAATGTTGACCAGCTTTCCGACTATTACCTGCGCACACCAGACGGCGCGCCGATTGCGCTTTCCACTATCGCCCATATTAGCACCAAGACTACGCCTGAATCGCTGAACCATTTTCAGCAGCAAAATGCCGCCACTATTTCCGGCGTTGCCTTTGCTCCGATGGGCGACGCGCTTGCAAAAATGCGCGAGATCGCCTCGCATGTTCTGCCGCAGGGCTATACGATTGATTACGGTGGCCAGTCGCGTCAGTTTGTGCAGGAATCCAGCGGCTTCATGCTGACATTCGTTTTTGCATTGATTATCATTTTCCTGACGCTTGCCGCGCAGTTTGAGAGCTTCCGCGATCCTTTCATCATTCTGGTTTCTGTTCCTATGTCCATCGCCGGCGCGCTGATTTTTATCAGCATCGGAGTCGGCGGCAGTAGCATCAATATCTATACCCAGGTCGGGTTGGTGACGCTCATGGGGCTTATCAGCAAGCACGGGATTCTCATCGTCGAGTTTGCCAATAATCTGCAGGCCCAAGGCGCCACAAAACGCGAAGCAATTGAAACTGCCGCAGGCATTCGTCTGCGGCCTATTCTCATGACGACGGCGGCCATGGTGCTTGGCGTATTCCCGCTTCTGACCGCGAGCGGGGCCGGCGCTGTGTCGCGCTTCAATATGGGGTTGGTAATCAGCACCGGCCTTACCATTGGCACCTTGTTCACGCTGTTTGTCGTGCCGGCAGTCTATATGCTGCTTGCCGCCGACCACCATATTAAGCAAAATGGAACGCATTAGTAGGTGACGTTAGTATTGTGTCATTTTGATATGCTCTTAATACGTCGTTCCTCGATTTTTATGGTTTGTCATCCTGTGGCTTGACCACAGGATGACGAGGAATAGGCGTCGTTTGATTTTGGCACATCTTAATAGTCGTTCCTCGATTTGTTGTATTTTTGATTGAAGGGGGCAAAGGATTGCCCCGCTACCGCTCCTCCTCTAAAGGGGTCGTCGCAAATGCTCATCCGCGTATCCATGATAAATGTGTAACCTGCCCGCACCTCTTCTCCTCTATTTCTGACTTTGCGAAGAGTCGGAAACGACGAAGCAATTCAGTTTTATGTCATGCCGCACTTGTTGCGGCATCTCCTGCTACTAAAGGAGACCCCGCAATGAATACGAGGTGACAATGGAATAGGCTGGATTGCCGCGCTTTCGCTGTGTGCTCGTGGGTGATAATTTCCTAAGATTACCGCTTTCGCGGGAATGACAAATTAGGTAAAGAAGAATAGAAAACAACGAACAAAGATGTTGGACTATTCGCGGATATCCGACAGGAAGGATGCTACGGCTTCTTCCATCTGGCCGGATTGGGACGTCAGCATTTTAGACGCTTCGCTCACCTGCTTAGCAGCCGCATCGGTTTCCACGGAGGATTGCTGCACCTTGTCCATGCTGGATGACACGTCGCTCACCAGCATGGTGGCATTCTGAATATTGCGGGCGATTTCATTGGTCGCCGCCCCTTGCTCCTGCACCGAAGAGGCGATGGAAGTGGAAATGTTATTCATATCCAGAATGGTGGAGCGCACCTGCGAAAGCGCGGTTGCCACATTGCGCGATACTTTCTGAATTTCATCAATCTGCACGGCGATTTCTTCGGTCGCCTTGGTTGTTTCGCCCGCCAGGCTTTTAACTTCCGAGGCAACGACTGCAAACCCCCTGCCTGCTGCTCCGGCGCGCGCTGCTTCAATCGAAGCGTTAAGCGCAAGCAAATTAATTTGAGCAGCAATGTCGCCAATGAGCGTTACCACTGCGCCTACTTTATCGGCCACGCGCGTCAGTTCCTGCACAATTAAATCCGCATTCTGCGTCTGCTGCACTGCCGTTTCTGAAATGCTGGTAGAGCGATTCACCTGTGAGGAAATTTCGCGTATGGAAGCTGACAGCTCTTCTGCGGCCGCGGATACGGCGCGCGTATTGTCCGACGCGCTGTTGATCGATTCCGCCACGGCCTTAGTGCAGATATCGGTGTTAGATGCGGAAGCCAGCACGGAACTTGCGGCATTAAAAAGCTGCTTTCCGGCCAGGGATACGGTCTGCAATACGGCAGAGATTTTTTTGTCAAAATCACTGATCAGGTTTTCCATTCTTTCCTGGCGCTGCGATTTGGCCTGCTGCTCTTTGGAATCTTGCGCGGCGCGTTCACGCTTTTCACACAATGCCATTTTAAAAATTTTGACATTGCGCGCCATGCTGCCGATTTCCGTGCCGTCTTTGGTGTAGGGAATTTCTACATCCAGATCGTCCTCTGTGAGCGCATGCATGCTTTCACCAAGGCGTTGTATGGGTTTGGTGGCAATACGGTACAAAATAACCGCAACCAGCACATTGACGGCCAACGCCACCACAATCTGAAATATCAGATCATTGAGAAAAAGGGCACTTGCATCGCTGCCAAATTTTTCTTCTACATGCAGGTAACTTTTAACCCCGAACGATACGCCTACCAAAGACAGGAAAGCAGCCACGGATTGCAATCTGACGGAAAGGCTGCGGGATAATTTGCTTAATATCATATACCACTCACATATACTAAAAAGGGTTTGAAGCCAATACACTACCCAATGCTACGGAAAAAACCATACCGCATTGATTCATAGATGTCACATATTGGTTTGGGTGAGATGGCGGAAGATATCTTCCAGATCCGCTTCATGCGTTACAAGATCACGAAGCATAATGCCCGATGCGCGCACGTTGCTTAGTATCTCTTCCATATTCGCCTGGCTGGGGCGATAACGAATCGTGAGATCGCCTTCCGGCGTTAGTGTCGCTCCCAACGCTTCCAGTGCAGAAGGCACGGTACGAAGGGGAGCGGCAAGCTTCAGCAGCAGCTGTTTGTTATCCAGCCGCCCCATCAGGGTGCGCTTGCTTTCACTGGTGATCACTTCGCCGTGATTAATAATGGCAATCGTATCGCAGAGTTCTTCCGCTTCTTCGAGATAATGGGTGGTAAGCAGAATGGTGGTGCCTTCCTGGTTGAGTTTTTTCACATACGCCCAAAGCTGCGAGCGTAATTCAACGTCCACACCTGCGGTAGGCTCGTCGAGGATAAGCACTCTGGGACTATGCACCAGCGCCTTGGCAATCAACAAACGGCGGCGCATGCCTCCTGAAAGCCTGCGCGAATGCACATCGGCTTTGTCGGTCAGGCCCATGGCTTCAATAATTTGATCGGTGCGGCGTTTGGCTTGGGGCACGCCGTAATAGCCGGCATGAATTTCTAACGCCTGGCGCACGGTAAAAAATGTATCGAGCACCAGTTCCTGGGGCACAACACCGATGGAGCGCCGCGCCGCGCGCATATTTTTAGTAATGTCATAGCCGCAAATCATGACGGTGCCGCTGGTCTTGATAGTGAGGCCCGCCATAATGTTGATAAGCGTCGATTTGCCCGCGCCGTTGGGGCCGAGCAGGCCAAAAAAAGCACCTTCCGGAACTTCCAGATTAATGCCTTTTAAGGCATCATGCGAAGTTGCGGATTTGCCTTCACAGTAGGTTTTGCGTAATGCGTTTATAGAGATGGCGGATGACATGTCTTCACTATGCTAATTTTTAGTGGCGATGCAACCTCTGGAAACAAAAATCACCTGCACATCGTTTTAAAATTACAGAAGCCATAATTATCGCACACTCTTTGCTGATGGCAGGAGTTCGGGTTGTTGGGAGGAGTGCCTGAAGGCAACCCAGGTTTGCCGTTAGAGGAGCCCGGAGGGGAAAAATCGGATATGGAGTCGCATACAGGAACTTGCTGGCAGGTTCCGTTATTGCATTGGGTCTGCCAGACGCATGTCGCAAAGGCCTGGCTGAATCCTAACGTTATAAAAAATAAAAATACGGCAACCCATGAAATCTTTGATATTCGCATGCGGAGTCCTACAGCTTACTGTTCCTGCGCTATTCGCTTTATACTTTAAGTATTAAAATTAGGGGGCTTATCTATGTGCGTCAGGCTGCTTTGCCTTTTGCCTGCAGGATGTTTTTAGATTCCATGCCAAGCAGGCATGCTTTGGCTTCCAGCCCGCCCGCAAATCCTGTAAGCTTACCGTCAACGCCGATAACGCGGTGGCATGGAACGATGATGGAAATGGGGTTTTTGCCATTGGCGGCACCGACAGCGCGCACGGCTTTGGGGTGGCCGATTTGCTTGGCTATCTGGCCATAGCTTCGCGTTTCACCGAAAGGAATGGCAAGCAGCGCTTTCCAAACCTTCTTTTGGAATTCGGTTCCCGCGAAATCGAGCTTCACAGAAAATGTTTCACGTTTTCCGGCGAAGTAATCGTTCAACTGGCGTTCTGTTTCCACAAGCACGGGATGATTTTTATTTTCTTCCAGTGTGCCAAGTTTTACGCGCTTGGGATCGTCATTTTCCCAAAGAATGGCAGCCAACCCTTTATCGCTTGCAACCAGCTTCAACTCGCCCACAGGGGATTGCATTGTTTTGTAAGAATACGTCATGTTTATCTCCTCTGAAGGTTTGCGGCGCTTATCATTATACTATACGCGCAGTATAATAGCGTATTGCATGCGCCGCAAGCTTAGGATGGCGGTAAAAATTTTAATTGTCGCAAGCCTATGAGGACAGATTCGATATGGTATGCGAAGGGACTGTTTCTTTCAGTTTTTTCTTCAGCTTATGCGCTATTGCCTCAGTATTAACAATAAGATGCCATTCTACTGGTTTGCCTATCGGGAGTGAACCTTGCTCACATATTTCACTGCTTGGGTGCCAGGCTAGGCTGTTTTTATGAGATACCGGCATGCCGCTTTCACACGCTATTAAGTGGTATTGACGTTTTTTAATACCGAAAGCCTCTATGGCCTGTTCGATAGAATCACGAACGACATAAGGTGGAGCCTTGAATACAAAAGACCATGCCTGCTCGCATTCTTTCTCTTTATATCCTGCAGCCATGGCAATTTTAAGTGAATCGGGCATGTTTAAGAGGGGCCTGCCGCTGGCAGCCATTAACCCTGCTATATATTTTGGCAAAGCTTTTCCGGCCAGCCATTGACCAGGCGCCAATGTGGTCCATTTTGACTCTGCAGGCGCATCTGAAGGTGAATTTTTATCTTTTTCTTTTGTCACGTTCTGGCACAGTATAATGGAAGGGAATATAATTTAGGCGAACTTCACGTGGTGGGTGGCGATGGCTTACCGCAGCGGCACGTAGTGTTTACCTTTCCCGATTAAGGGATTCTGTACAATGACAAGCAATATAAATACTTATCTCAAGCAGGCTTTTTGCCTCAGTCATATGGCTTTATCGTATCACTCCATGCTTGAACCTACCCACGGCGCGGCCTGTTTAATCTTGTAGGCTACCTACTTACAGACCGCAGACTCCGGCTCATCGCTGGTGTTCTGCAGCAGCAGCGGCAGCGAAAGATCGTTGGCATGCGCCATTCCGTCGCGAATCGCTTTTACGTACACGCTCGGTATGCCACCCGGCGAATCCGGCGGGAGCCAGGCGTTTGGTATTTTCGAATAAACCCAAACATACTTGTCCGCTGCCAATGCGGCCTGCTGTATGGTGAAGGCAAGCCGTCCCGGGGAATAGAACATGTTCGCTTTGTCGTCGCCACACCATCCATCGACAAAATGACCGGCCTCATCCCTGTCGCGATCGAGGAAAAAACCGACGGCCACCTGGTACTGCCGCATGAACTTATCGGGATATTTTTGGAACCTGACGTTATAGGATTTGGGGTTCTTTATGTTGTTAGTCCAGAAGTTGAAGTAGTTCGGATCATCGTTATGCCAGTAGCCGCTTTCGAACCCGTCGATGAATGTCGTATCGGGCGTTGACGCGTCAAGCATTCCGTCCAGCAGGTATGCAAGAAGGGAGTCCTGGCTCTTGTTACGGGCTGTGTGCTGGCTAATGGTGATGGAACTGAATGAAACGATGATCGACGTGCGTGGGCTGTATTTATTGAGAGCCCTGATGATCTGATTGCCACGCTTCTCGACGAGGCGGTCCAGATCGTCTTTACTCATCCCGGCGTAGCGCGGATCCTTGAGAAAATCGCTTGCCCAGTATAGATTGGGATCGGTCCCCCGGTGATAAGGCTCGGTGTCGAAGTAAATCCCCTTGAGATGCGCCTTGGCAATAATCGCGCTTGCGACCTGCAGGTTGTTCACTACATTGTCCCAGAAGCCATCGTCCACCCAGCTGAAATGCTTGTTATTGTAAGGCGAGGCGTTAATGCGCAGGAATCGCTCCGGCATCGGAGTAGGTGGCAGATTGACCAGTGCGGCAACGCTGTCCGCAATATTATCGCCGCTGCCATCATTTGGGTCAATTGTATAGCGCCGATCCGTGAAGGCCTCCCAAGCGAGCCCGTCCCCTTTCCCATCCTGGGTTCCGTGAACGTTTTGCACGACGAAGCCATCAAAAGTCTGGCTGCCGTTTTGAAGATCCTGCGCCGTGATTTCGGTCGGACCCTTCACGGTGTTCCACCAGATTATCCGTTTTTCGTCCGCCCTTGCGGGATGAAGTGCGGCTAAGAAGAAACCGCAAACGGCTAACGCAAGGACGCCTAAATTCATTTTCCGGGTGTTCTTCGTGCCGTGAACTTGGTGCGCGACCCCTTTGTTATGCAACAGCATATGTCCTCCGGAAATGATTCAGTGTAGATCTAACAGCGGTCACAGCGCCGAGTATTGACGTATATACCGCTATTATTTGCCTCCATCCAGCTTTAATTTGTGGAACTGATGTGGAGGAATAAAACCTAATACACTGTATTACAATAAATATATTATAGATAATGGTGGTGGATACCGGTGATCACATGTTAAGGCTCCCTGAAGTGGTATCCTTAGTCGGATTATGTGGTTCTGCCATTTATAAATACATTTAAAGAGGGCGGTTTTCCTAAGCCTGTCACTCTGGGGCTGCGCAGTGTCGGTTGGAAAGAGAGCCAGATTAATGCCTGGCTCGAAGAGCGTTCGCATAAGAAAACAGGATAAAAATCAAAGAATTCATTGACAAAGCGAGCTCTCTGCATTTTTATCGCGCACTCACTGATAATGTTAGGATGGGGATGTTTTGCGCCCCTCCGTCTATTGGGGTGTAGCCAAGCGGTAAGGCAGCGGATTTTGATTCCGCCATTCCCAGGTTCGATCCCTGACACCTCCAAGAAAGTCAAAAAAATTGTTATAAATCAGTATTTATACAGATACCATTGTCCGGTATGCTCCATAGCGGTTTGAAGAAATCTACCAGCAAAGTTGGTACTTTTGTTGGTAACCATAAAAACCTACTTTGGAGTTACCAACATGTCCCTTACAGATATTGCTATGGTGTTAGTGCCTGTGAGCATCGCCAAGAAGAAAGCACGGGCAGCGTAAAAAACTAAAGCGTCAATGTATAGGTTTCATGGGCGATCGCGCGCGCTCCGAATTCCTCTTTTTGCGTCACAAGGCCCAGATTCAGGTGCTTGCCGCCCTGTTCGGTGGAAATGCCGAAATCGAAATAAGGCTGGCTGTTGTAAACTTCGCGAATCAAGTGATCAAACAATGCATCGAGCGCGCCAGATTCCTTTCCCTCAGGCGACGCGGCAATATATTGCGCATGCGCTACCTGCGCATCTACATACATAATGATGCCGGCAAGCAAGGCCTGCTGTGCGCTACGTGTCGTCCATAGTGCAATATTCTGAGGAAACCGGCCGGCAAGCAGAGCCATTTCCTCTGCGCTATGCGTAGGCTGTGTATCATATTTATCCTGAAGGATATCGCCCACCAAAGCAAAATAACCCGCATAATCTTCTGATCGTTCGAAGCGCATATCAAGCTTATGCGCCTTCTTGATCCCCCTGCGACGGCGCTCTGAGTAGTCAATGGGCTGCGCACGACATATGCTGGAGGTGATTTCGCATTTCTTTAAAGTGGCGCCATGGCGAAACAACGCATATTTATCTTCCTGTGCCGGGTGACGATGATAGATATAGGGAACGGTTTTATAAAGACAGGATATAAATCCTTCCGTTCGCAGGTAATTCATCAGCGTGTCGAATATCTCGAGCATATAAGGCGTTTTCATACGGTCGTCTGACAGAATGCCGCCGAAGGTAAGGCCGCCGTGACTTACCAGTTCGTGCTCATGGGCTGAAGCAGGCATCAATGCGAATAAAACGTCATCGCGGAAAAAACACAGGGAATGATCGCTGAAGCGGTCGGCGTGATAATCCATATAATCGCGCCGGAACATGAAAAACCCATTCTTTGAGCGTTCAATGAACTGATCCCATTGCGGTTTAAATTCTGGCTGGTAACACTTGACGCTGAACATTATTCAACTTTACAAAAACGTTTTGCGGAAGCTTTGCGGGGTTCTTCAGGCTCAGGCAGAAAGACAGCATCGTCCGCTGTATCCTTTGCCACGCGCACGCCAAAGCCGATGAAATTATCGCTGCCTATATTTATGTTATTGGCGATGGCGGCGTTGACGCCTATGAATGTGTATTCGCCGACATTGCAGAACCCGGACACCACCACATGCGAAGAAATGAAACAGTGGTCTGCTATGATTGAATGGTGGCCGATATGGTTGCCGCTCCATAAGATGACGTTGCTGCCGAGCTTCACGAATGGCTGCACGGTGTTATCTTCAAAAATAAAGACGTTGTCGCCCAAGGTGACGTTGCGCCACACGAAGGCGCGTGAACTCACATAATTTGCAAGCATATATCCCTTGGCCCGCGCGACTTCGCATAGCCTTGCGCGCACGCGGTTAAGCTTGGCATAGGTAAGCGCTACAAATGCCTGGTGCGTGGCGGGAGGAAAATGCTGTTCCATATCCTCCATCGCTATTACAGGCAATCCCAGCAGAGAATCGCGTTTCAGGTATGCGCGCTCTACGGCGAACCCCACCACCTGGTAAGGAGAATCATAGGTAAAATATTCATAGGCTATTTCAGCAAATGCGGCATCACCCACAATAACAAGAAGCTTGTCTTTTTCGGGAGTTGCAAGGCTCACAATGCTACCATTTTACAATCAAAATATCTTCGCGCCGATTATGCATAGGCAGGGAAGCGGGCTGCGGCAAAAGGTAGGTTTCAAAACCGAAATTACGGTAACGCTGCAATATCCCGAAAATAATGCCGTCATCTATCTTATGATGTTTAAGGGACAGGAGGTTAATGTCAGGCTTGGTCTTGGTGCCGGTAAATTCTTCATGGAATGCAACGCCCTGATCGGAAGAAAAGAAACGGTCGCGTTTGGAGATGTTCGGGATATCACCCAGCAGCAACGCCCCGCCAGGGATAAGCAGGTCGAGCGCGGTATCAAGGAAATGATAAAGGCTATTATTGATAATAATATGCTGTGCGACACTATAGACGATGATGGTATCTATTTTGCTGCGGTAAGGCTCAAATATTGAAAGATTGTCAGGAAACAATCCGGGCATACGACGGATTGCCTTACTTTTTGGAAGCAAATCGAGCATCTCTTCCGAGTCTGCCATAAGCAGAGTGTGCTTGTGTTTCTCGCCCAGCTCAATAATACGCTCGGCGAGCTTGCTGCATCCGCACCCGATATCGAGAATCGTCTTGCCCTTCCCGGCTATGGCAGGCAACAGCCGGACAATATTGTCCAAGATAGCGTCATCATAGCCATCACGGTAACTGTCGGGGAACCCGATTTTTTCATTGCGCGATAACGTGGCGTCTTTTGCCATGGTGCGGAAATCATCAAACGTCAGGTCTTTAAATTTGGAATATTCAGCACCTGCCATAAGTCTATATCTTTAAGGTTGTAATTTCTTTAAAGTTGGCGCAATTTCTGGCATAGAGATATTCAATAGTCAATTAAGAAACCCATGACAATCCCGCTTGTTACCATTGGTATGCCTGCCTATAACCATGGTCGTTTTGTGGGGCATGCAATAGAAAGCGTCTTAGGTCAGACGGTTACCGACTGGGAGCTCATTATTGTGGATGATGCTTCCACGGATAATACGCTGGAAGTTATCCGCCGTTACGGCGATCCGCGCATCAAGGTCATTGCCCTGCCGCAAAATCGCGGGCCCGGATATGCCGCAAATCAGTATCTTCGTGAAGTGCGAGGCAGATGGATTAGCTTGTTGCCTTCGGATGATGCCTATGCCCCGACGCGCCTGGAAGAGCAGCTTGCCTATCTGGAACGCCGCCCGGAATGCGGGATGGTAACGACACAATGGCGGTTTATCAACGAAGACAATCAGCCTATTGAGAATAAAGATCATTTTGCCGCAAAAATATTTGATAACAAGGAGCGGTCGCGCTCGGACTGGCTACGGTTTTTCTTTGATGAAGGCAATAATATCGCCGCTTCAACCGTGATGTTCGATAAAAAATACATCGATCGCACTGGCCCCAATGATGCGCGGCTGCTGCAGTTGCAGGACTATGATATGTGGCTGCGGTTTGTGCTTGCGGGCTGTAATATTGGCGTGGTTCCCAAACCCCTTACCGATTATAGGATTCTGGAGAAATCCGGCAATTTAAGCGCACCCAGCCTGAATGTCTATCACCGGTGCTTATATGAGCGCACCCATATCCTTAAGCATTTTCTTTCGCTTACAGAGGCGCGAAGTTTTTGTGAAATTTTCCCTGAGGTGATCGCCCCCCCTCTTTCGCCTGCACAGGAAAATGTCTGGGTCAAACATCAGTTCGCATTGCGGGCATGGAAACATTCCGGACGTGCGCATGCGCATTTTGCGCTGGAGACATGGTTTGACCTGTTTGCAGATGACACGCATGCCGCTTGGCTTGGTGAGTGGGGAATATCGCTTAAGGCTTATCAGGAGTTAATGGCAAAATCTCCGCTGGGCCAGGATTTTCTTTATGACGTCTATTATTGGCTTTACTTGCGGGGAACGGAATTTCTACCTATAAAAACGCAAGCGTGGCTGAAGCAAATTTTTAAGAAACTGATGAGACGATAGAATCACCGATATGCAATCATTGATCCCATCATCAAGAGGCACTGCTCATAATGTTTGAAAAAATCGGGTTGATTGCTTTGCCAGTTTCGCGCCCTCAATGGATGCATTCCCATGCCTATATTCCCAATGCATTTGTGCTCGATGCCGACACTATCCGCATTGTGGTTGCATTCTGGGATGAAAAAAAAATGGGCCGGGTTGGCTATATTGACGTATCTGCCCAAAATCCGCTCCAGATAAAAGGATTCAGCGACAAACCATCGCTTGATCTGGGCGAACCGGGAGCCTTTGACGATAACGGCGTCTCACCGCTTTCTATTGTGGCATACAAAAATAAATTGCGGCTTTATTATGCGGGCTGGCAGTTAAGCGATAAAGTACGTTATTTTATTTTTACCGGCCTTGCGGAAAGTAAAGACAAGGGCACAACTTTTACACGCGTTAAAAGAACGCCGGTGCTTGAACGCAGTGATGATGAATTAATCATCCGCGCCGGTGCATTTGTATTTTTAGATAGTGGGCGCTGGAAAATGCTCTATGCTGCCGGTTCAAAAACCACCCGTGTCCGCGATAACAGCGTGCCTACTTACGATCTGAAACTCCTGGAGTCTGAAGACGGCGTGCACTGGCCTGAGCGCGGTGTTACCGTTATGGCTCCGGATCTATTGCGTGGAGAATTCGGGTTTGGCCGCCCCTATGTGTTTAAAAACGGCCGCCTGTGGAAAATGTGGTATGGAATTCGCACCAAGGAAATAGCCTATGCCATAGGATATAGTGAATCAGAGGATGGACGCGGCTGGGTCAGAAAAGATGAACAAATGGCTGCATTTAACAATAGCCAGTGGTCGCATGATAATGAAATGCGCACGTTCCCCTCTCTCGTGACTATTCAGGGTAAAACCTATATGTTTTATAACGGCAATGATTACGGTAAAGATGGAATATGCCTTGCGGCGCTGAAAGCGTGATTAACGGAGTCCCATTTGTTTCAGGCACAGCAACAGATCATCTTCACGCACCTTATAATCAAATATCGCCCAAATATAGGGCGGCAGATGCACGTTGTATATGCTCTCGCAGAGATTGTATACAACATGGCCGCATTGCTGCGCGGTAAGGGGTGTAAACGTAGATGGGTGATGGCCGTCCAACGGCGCGAAGCTTAATATCTGACAAGAAGGAGGCGTAAACATTAAATTGGCTAATGCGGCTCCACCTGCGCCAATTACATGTGTCGCCGCCCCAAAAAGCTTAATTTGCTCTTTAAAGGTAAGCAGTTCCGGATAGACCACCTCAAACCCAAATTTCCTGACAATTTTTATAACGGTATTCTGGTTGCATAATCTGCGCATATGATTTTTGGGGCGAGCAATCATCAACTTGCGTGAGGGAGGCTGATCCTGCTCAAACCAATCGGCCGGCAGCCGCCTTTTGAGTATTTCCAATGTCAGCGGGTGACTCATCATATCAAAAGAAAGCAAATCAAGCGCTATGATTTCGTCGCAGAGGAACCCTTCGGTTCTTGCATCAATAATGCAGTGTTCAGGTTCTATGCCTATTGCCGCCAACATGGCTTCCTGCCAGTTTTTTAACGCGGCAGGAATAATAAAGCATTTGGGCAGCGATAAGGACTCGCTAAGTTCAAGCGCCAGGACATAGCGTGGTAAGCATTCCACCAGCCAATGATAGTAATTATCGCTGTATCCGCAATAGAATACCTGGCCGGGTATGTGGCGATAATTTTTATGCGTGGCTATGATGGCTTTTTGCGATGCTTTCACGAGCATATTGGGACAAAAAATATTAACATAAGCATCATCCAGATGCACAAACCGCTCGATAACTTCATCCTCATTGATAATTAAACCATGGCAATGCACAATCCGCGCTTTCTTAAGGCGATGGGCAGCTATATTGGGATACGCAAGGGATGCCTTACATGGCGTTACTTTCTGATCTATGACTATATCATATTGATAATCCAGATGGTACTCTGGAAATACGGGTATAGGATCATACGCTGTAGAGCGCGGGATACGGTTATATAGATTTATGTCATGCAGATTTTCAAAATAATTATTTGTCTCTTGATGATAAAAATAGTTTTGCTGATAGTAAAAATAAGAGCGTATTTCTGTCAATGCCTCCTGCACGGCTGCATGCGTGCCAATATTAAGTTTAAAAGAAGCATCATATATCAACCATCGCTGTCGGTCGGAGGCAGCAGGGTCCATGGCCAGGAATTTGTCATATAGCCTCTCAAATAAAACATGGTCATCGAGCTGCATAGCGGCATCTATACATATATCAAGCAAAGTATCATGGGGGTTATCTGCCGATTCAGCTATGGCAAGCCAATGTTTCAGGCGGTTATGCAATACGGCAATATTTCCCAGGTAACGATCCGCACCTGTAATAATTTTAGGATCAAGAAAAAGGCCGCTCTTCCTGTATTTATCATATTCGTCGCTCCAGCTGTACCTTGCGCCATATAATTTCAGTATATAACGCAGACTTAGAGTATGAAGCTGATTTGTGTCTGAGCGCGAATTGTATGCCAGCATGACGCACAGCCTGTGCAAGGTGGTAAAGTAACCATAGCGATACAATAGGAACATCATAAAAGCAGGCATCAGATAAATATGATGGCTTTTAAATTTTGCTATCCACATCTTCTGTTGTAAGGCAGGACGCCGATGATGTATGTATAGCAGCGTTTTGAAAAAATTTATCATATCGGTTATGAGGTATTTAACCCTTCGTATTTTTCTATGGATATAACGCCATGAAAATTTGAATGGCCATAACGTATTATTTAGCAATCCTACACGCGCATCAAGCAGGAGTACTTTTAAACCCATTGTACATAGAGCAATAAGGAACCAGAATTTACGCAATTTCATTCGTATGATCCTTTAAATGCGACATCATGATTTTATATAACTTCAATCTCACCATCCCAGACAGCTGTTCCTTTCATAAGCCAATCCAGGCTTTTTTGTAGATCTTCCGGTGTAATCGCAAACCTGGAGTGAATATCTTCTTTTGTCGCATTACCCAGAAGCCATGCA
Source organism: Alphaproteobacteria bacterium (assembly GCA_013288985.1). Taxonomy (GTDB): domain Bacteria; phylum Pseudomonadota; class Alphaproteobacteria; order Rickettsiales; family JABCZZ01; genus JABDAT01. The sequence goes on along the minus strand of JABDAT010000009.1, from coordinate 23,840 downwards.
TAATCAAGTGCCAATGAATCCAGCATAAGGGAAAAGAAGCCATAATTAGGATTGTGGCCGTTGGCCAGCAATAATACTTTAGTTCCGGGCCGGCAAAAAATCAGATTAGTGCAGGCTGCCCCCACTACCATAACAATTCTGTCCGCTGCAGCAAATTTCTCTCTTTGTTCCTGCCAGCTGTGTTCCTCGGGATAAAAAAACTCTGCTCCTAGCTTACCTAGTTCGTCTTCCAGCAATCCATGGTTAATGACATTGCGTATCAGATAGCGTGATTCGTATTTTTGCGCGTATTTCGACCTTGATACAAAGAGCAATGCAATGGGCTGGTTCGGGGCTATCTTAAAACTCTTCGCCAGTTTCTGTAAGTAATACGGGCTGATAGTTCCTGTCGACAACAAAAAATGAGGATCATCGGGCATATAGGCGGGGGTGGAAAAAACATACAGGTTTTTCACGATCAATTTGTGGGTTTCCGGCAGGACAATATGATTTCTTCCCTTTAAAAAATACACTACCAATGCCACAATATTGGGCGACACGGCGGTATCGATAATTGCCGGAATTTTTTTATCTGGATCAATTGCATCCAGCATCATGATTTTGGGTAATATTTCGCAAAAAGCATGCAGATAATTAAATCCGGTGCGATGAGCAATGAGTGCCGCCGTTTCAAGCTTTTCCTGCAGTGCATAATGGGACTGCAAACGAAAGACATTATTCTTCGCTGAAAAGTAAATGCTATAACCTGCGGATGAATAAGGTAATTGTGCGACCACTTCCTGTTGCCATAATATAGTGCCGCTGGTAATTGCCCAGGAGGGATTATAGACTACGGCGCTGCGGATGACAGCGTACCACTGAAATGGAATGTGGCGGAACTTTATCGTGGTGCTGGTCGAGCGGCCAAAATAACGCGACGGCTTGATTTCCACTCGCTGTTCGTCGCTTAACTTATGGAACGTGCCCTTATCCGGCGTGATTTCCCATAACGGTATTTGCTTAAATAAAGGCGAATGCAGAATATGGATCTTCGCTCGTATGGCCCGGATTGTTGTTCGTATAGTGCGGAGCTTTGTTCGTATAGCGCGCGCCATATTTTTAAGTATTGCATACAAGCGGGTCATGCGGTTTCTTTACTTGGCATGCGGCAGCTTCGCAAGCCGCCAATCTTTGGCGCTTGGAGCCGGACGCCAGCGATAGCCAAAATAGTTTTTGGAGAAATCATCGGTGGCGAGCCTGTCGCCGACAAAAGCCGGAATATCGATCTGTTGCGCCAGGAACGGTAAGCCGATCACATGATTAACTGCGCGGCGCGGTTTGTTGGAAATATTCTGCCCGGCACGGTGATAGAGCATCGAATCCATGAAAATGACGGAGCCGGCGGGCGCGAGGGCTGGTACCTGGTATTTGCGCACAAAGGCGTCAGATGGGAATTCCTCGCGCAGATGGGTGCCGGGCAGCACATGTGTACAGCCGTTTTCAAATAAGAAGGGGTCAACGCAGAATAATGCATTCAGTGTCAACGGCTGCGAACTTGTCCAATGCTGGTAGTTAAGATCACGGTGCCAACGGGTCTGGTAATTACCTTCGACCGGGCGGTTGATAATGGCGTTCTGCATCATCAATACGAAATTATCACCGAGGATGGCGCGCATCAAATCAATCATTACCGGATGTTTGGCGATGGCAATAAATTGATCATCATATGCTAGCGGGCAGCGGACGTTGTTAGCGTCATAGATCGATTCTGCGAGCGCTACACCGCCGAGTTCCTGCATTTGAACGGTATATAAGCGATCGATAGCATCTGACAGGCTACGTAAGGTTTCTGCATCCAGCACATTCGGGATTATGGTAAAGCCATTATAATAAATTTCTTCGATATGTGCGGCGAGCGGATGGTTACGGTGAAACACGCGGTTCACGCCGTAATGCAAGACACCACCCAAGGCGGTGTTTGGCGTAATGGAGGGGCTGTGTTTAGGCGGCATGATGCATACTCCTCGATTTATCAAGCGTGCGCTGGGCAACCCCAGTCGTCAGCGCAGAGACGGCCACAAAGGCAAGCACTGCTTTAGCAAAAAAACATGGCCGCTCCAACCACTTTCTTTTGCATGCCGCCCTTTGAGAGTGAATGGCTGAATTTGTATTCAGGTTGTAGCGAATTTTACCAAGATAGCCTTACTTTAACTGTATTTTAAGGATGTTATGGTAACTTCCGCATGATGGAAACTTTTTCCTATAAAGAAATATATACTCTTCCCAAAAGTCTGGATACCGATGAGGGCAGGAGAAATCTTGATTTTTTCATAAAAACCTCCCCATTTTTAAGGATTTTGCTCTTTTTCTTAAGGAACCCCCCTCATTTGCACTCCCGCCATATTAGACAGTCTGAAAACTATTTATGAATCATCAGGAATTCATGATTTTTCTCTTATTAAAATTGATAATATAAGGCAATCATCTATTGTTGCAACGCCTGAGAGCCTTCAGGCTTTTATTGTCACACCTGAAAGTATTCTGGCTTTTAAAGATAGTCTTAAGTCTATTCATGACAGCGCTAGATTTGGGCTTTATATAATGTACTCGATTGTCAGCAGGCGGCATGATTTAGCAACACCGGAAGCCATTTCATCTTTCAAAGAAAGTCTGGCGGCCATTTTGCCTTCGCATGAACACATGCTTCTTTATTCTTGAAGAGATTGTAAAGCATAGAGAAGAGCTTATTACGCCCGCATATATGATGGGTTTTAAAGATTGTTTCGCGGTACTGGCTGACAGGAAGCCCGAAGCGGATTATTTTATCATATCGCGCTTGATCAGCGCATGCCCGCAATTAGGCACACCCGAGGGCGTAATGCAATTGGCGGATATTGCGGAGTCCCTCCCCAAATATAAGGCCGTATTCGCTATTATTCATTTCCGCCCTGATTTTCTTCAGCCGGAAAATTTGGCATCGTTTAACCAGCATTTAGATCGTCTCTTTAACTATCAAGCTTCTGCGCCTATAGATGAATACTATTGGTTTGGAAAGTGAATTGGATTCCATCAATCCAGTATTCGCAATAGGCTGCCACTCTGAGAGTGAGCTTAAAAAACCTTTTTTTGAATCAAGGCAAAGTTTAACCGCCTACTGGCAGGAAATTGAAAAATACCGCGCAGAGGTGTTTTCCGGGCTCGAAAAAGCCGATCAAGGATTTTTTACATGCCATGTAAATATCGGCATCAATGAAGAGCAAAAAGAAATCTATGAGAGGCATATTATCCATATCCAAAATATGGATAATAGAATTCCAATTCTCTGCCAACCGTTCAGCCTTATCCGGCCTTATCCGACTTTCATTTGTAGGTCATTTTGTAGGTATGAAGTCTATTATAAAGACTAATATATTGATAACTAATAATAATTAGCAATAAAATGGTGGAGGAGGAAGGATTTGAACCTTCGAACGCTTACGCGGACAGATTTACAGTCTGTTGCCATTGACCACTCGGCCACTCCTCCGCAGAAATAGTGCTGATTCGGCACTTACCGCTAGACCTCCTGCGTCTGAACTCTTAGACTCAGGGGCCCTCTAACTAATGCACGAGCGTATTCATGTCAAACCCTAAGCGTAAAACATCCGTGTCCGAGGGGAAAACGCGCGCCTATTGGCTCTATGGATTTCACGCGGTAAGGGCGGCATTGCTTAATCCTAACCGCCAGATTCGGCGTATGGTTGCGATTAAACCCGCAGCGGAAAAATTAGCGGAGGAATCTAAAAAGCGCGGGATTTCTGCCAATGTTTTAAGCCCTCAGGATATCGGTCGCCTGGTTCCGCCTGATGCCGTGCATCAGGGAGTGGCGATAGAGGTAATGCCCTTGCCTGAGCAGTCTTTGGAAGAATATCTGGCGCAGACTAAAGAACATAAACCTTTGATACTGCTTGATCAGGTGACTGATCCGCATAATGTCGGTGCTATTTTGCGCTCTGCTGCCGCCTTTGACGCCGGCGCCGTGATTGTCACGCGCGACCACGCGCCACAGGAATCAGCTATCCTCGCCAAAGCCTCGTCAGGAGGCATTGAAATCGTGCCGCTTCTGCCGGTGACTAACCTGACCCAGTGTATGGAAACGCTTAAAAAACACGGCTATTGGTGCATCGGGCTGGACGGCGAAGCCAAACAGACGATTGCTGAGGCAAAACTCAGCGCTAAAACGGCGCTAGTGTTGGGCGCGGAGGGCAGGGGGCTCAGGCGTTTGACTGGTGAGCGCTGCGATTTGCTGGTGCGATTGCCGATTTCACCCGCGATGGAGAGTCTCAATGTTTCCAATGCCGCTGCGGTAGCGCTTTACGCCTTAGTGAAATAAATTAAGCCCGTCATCATGCATCAGTTTTAAATCCTGGCGCAATTTATCATTGGGCCAGAGGGTAATTCTGTTATAGGCGATTTCAGGGGGCAGCGCCGGATAGGCATGTACCAATAAGGGGGCAACCGTTTCAAAATAACGGGTATTATTAATATTTTTTCGGGTGACTTGCGCGCTGTTTGCGCATTTGAGGGCAACACAACAGAGTAAAATAGCGCAGATTACTTTGGCATTTTTGGTATGCTGGAAAAATGCGGTGAGAATAATACAGAAAATGCCTATCCAGAAAAAATTGGAAAAGGTGATATAGCGCGAAACACCTGCCTGGCCCAGACCAAATGCGCTGCGGCCCAATCCTGTCATGAGGCCTGCCCCGCAAGCAAACGCCATGAATGCCAGATAGGGCAGGTTAAGGCGTAAGAACATTGACCAATTTCGCCAGCTTTTGCGGATACCCATCCCTGCCAGAACGGTGATAATCATGAGCAACGGCCAGGTTAAATCATCGGCAAAACGGACAATGGCTGCACTCAGGAAATGCGCTACGAAATTAATGTAAAAGAAGGGAGGCTCCATAGCAATGGACTGCAGGGTATCACTGCCTGCGTGATGGTAATGCCAGATAATAATGGCACTATACGAAGCCCACAAAGCTGCATAGATGCATTTGCGATGTGCCGGAGTATCTTGGTGCAGAATGATAAGCAGAAATGCAACGGGCAATAGCGCAAAACTCATAGAATAGCTGTATATGCCTAATACCGAAAACGTGATCGCTGCCGTAAAAGCTGTGCATGTGAGCACAGGCTGGGTGAGATAAAACACAGTTGCGGTGATGCTTAGAACCGCCAGATACGGCGCCACCTGCCAGCCCCAGAAAAAATTGCCCGATTGATCGAGCGACCACATGATGAATGTGCAAAGCGGCAGGGCCGCAACAAAGAACGCATCAGAGGCAATCTGCCCGCCGGTGCGGCGCAAAATACGCAGCATATACATCCACGCCATGCCTAAAATCACCAGCGCCGCCAGCACTGCATAGAGTGTGTTCCAATGCGACAAGGCGGCAATGGGGATCTGGATGAGCAGGGCAAACAAAAGCCAATGGCCGCCCAGCACTTTAAGTGGAAACAGCCCGTGCAGCGAAAAGGGATGCTCATGCCAATCATGCAGATACGGCAGGAGCAGATAATCATCATCGATAACTAATTGGAAATGCCATAGCAACGTGATGGAAACCGTCGCCAAGATGATGGCGGCAGTAAGCAGAATATGGCGCGCGGGCAGTGTTTTTATCATTCATATAACTTAGGCATGATAGTGATGGATAGTAAAGTAGGATTGCTTTTGATGCGTATTTCTTTTAAGCGTGAGCGATATGAAAAAACCCCTGGCACTTATCACCGATCTTATCGAAGACGCGCGCAAAGCTGGAGCCGATGCTGCCGACGCGCTGCTTTACAGTTCCACCTCCATTTCGGTTTCGCGCCGGATGCGTCAACCTGAAGGGTTAGAGCGCTCGGAAAACAGCGGAATCGGCCTTCGCGTATTCGTGGGCAACCGCTCCGCCACCGTCTCATCATCCGATACGAGCCCGCAAACCTTGCGCGAAATGCTGGAGCGCGCCGTAGCAATGGCAAAACTGGCGCCGGAGGATCCTTACAGCGGCCTCGCGCCCGCCCCATTGCTTGCCAAGAATATTGCCGAACTTGATCTTTATGATGCCAAAGAACCCAAACCTGAATGGCTGCAGGAGCAATGCGCCAAAGCTGAAGACGCCGCGCTTTGTGTGGAAGGCATCACCAATTCCGAAGGCGCCGACGCCTCTTACAGTTCCACCGAGTTTACCCTTGCCACCAGCAACGGATTTGCCAGGAGCTACAAAACCAGCAACGCATCCGTCTCAGTGTCAGTGCTGGCGGGCACGGGAACGGGGATGGAACGCGATTACGATTACAGCTCCGCCCGTTTTGTGTCTGACCTTTCCGATGCCGGAACGATCGGCATAAACGCTGCCCATAAAGCCCTTGCGCGCCTGAACCCGCGCAAAGTTTCCACCCAGAACGTGCCCATCGTTTTTGACCCGCGCGTATCCAAAGGATTGCTCGGTTCTTTCGCAGGCGCCATCAATGGTAGTGCGATTGCGCGCGGCACCAGCTTTCTCAAAGACGCGATGGGAAATGCGATTTTTAATGAAAATGTCAGCATTATCGACGACCCGCACCGCAAGCGCGGCCAAGGTTCCAAACCATTTGACGGCGAAGGTGTGGCTAACCAAAAGACCGTGCTTGTGGAAAACGGCGTGCTTAAAAGCTGGGTGCTCGATATGCGCTCGGCCAGCAAGCTGGGCCTTGCGACCACCGGGCACGCCACGCGCGGCCTGTCTTCGCCGCCTTCGCCCAGCACCACCAATCTCTATCTTGCCACGGGAGAGCTCACGCCGCAGGAGCTGATAAGCGACATTAAAAGCGGCTTTTTAGTGACGGAAGTATTCGGCATGGGCGTGAATCTGGTGACGGGGGATTACAGCCAGGGCGCATCCGGTTTCTGGATTGAAAACGGTGATAAAGCCTATGCGGTGAGCGAAGTAACCATCGCCGGAAAATTACAGGATATGTTCAAACGCCTGACGCCCGCCAACGATCTCGAATTCCGCTACTCTACCAATGCGCCTACTTTACGCGTGGAAGGCATGATGGTTGCCGGGTTATAGATTTTTAGAATATGTGGTGGTGTCTCAGTCCCCTTTTACTGTTATCCAGTGCAAGCAGCCAGAAGGCCTGCCGTGGGTATAGATATCGCGCACGGCCTTTAAGTCGTCACCCCGCACTCGTTGCGGAGTCTCCTTCAGCAGCGGGAGATGCCGCAACGCGTGCGGCATGACAAAACCTGACAAGTTCACCTGCTGGCTCGCTTTCCGCGATAACGGGGAAGGAGCCGTGCAACAAGGTCTGTTAAATCACAGTATGATGGGGGAAGAAAATTTTTTAAACTGAGGCACTGCTGAATATTCTGATAATTTCTTGTTCACGCAATACTGGCTTTATTAACTAAAATTGCCGTAATATGTGAACTGTTAAAATTGACCTTACCTTCTGCATCAACAGAGTGAATAGGCGCTTCAAATATTCTATGTCCTTGGCTTTGAAATACAGCAAGAGCATACTCCAATGCCTTGCCTCTAAGAGTGAGTGCTTTATAGCCCTCGCGCTCTATTCTTTCGCAACCTGGATATTTTCCGTCTATAGCTGTTGCAAGGCCAAAATCGCCAAGACCGTCTAATTTATATTGGCGACCCCATTGCTTAGGTGGAGGGATTACTAACATTCCTCTTTCCCCATCACCTTGAAGATATTTCCCATTTTCATCTTTGTAGACTATCAATTGTGCTTTGCTGTCTTCGCTGCGTAAAAGACGTACATGATTTTGTACGTCAGCGCCTCGCGGCATGGATGTGTCAGGAAATGGTCCGTTATATTTTACTGCATTTACCATATTTTGCCTTTCCATAGGTGCAAATTATTGCATCATATTAACGTATAATGGTTAATTTTGTGTTTCCATGCTCAACCCTCTGGCATTTCCCGGCAAACACGCTATGAATGTGCCTCATGCGACAGATTACCCAACATTATGACACGCCCGCGCTGGTAAAGCGTCTTGCAAAACAATATATTGCGAGCCATACCACGGCGCTCATCTTTGCCATCATCTGCATGGTGGTGGTAGCGGGCGCTACGGCAGCCAACGCCTGGATGATGCAGCCGGTGCTGGACGATGTTTTCTTAAAGAAAAACGCCTCCATGCTCGTGCTCGTGCCGATTGCGGTGTTTGCCATAGGCCTTGTCAGCGCCTGCGCCAATTACGGCCAGGTCGTCATCATGCGCAATGTCGGCCAGCGCATCATCGCCGATATGCAGATTGACCTGTTCGCCCATCTCATGCATTCCGATCTGGCGCTCTTTCATGACCAGGCATCGGGCCGCCTGATTTCGCGCTTCACCAATGATATCATGCTGATGCGCAATGCGGTTTCGACGGTATTGACCGGCATAGCCAAAGATTTTTTCACCATGATTTTCCTTATTGCGCTCATGTTCTACCAGAGCCTGACGCTGGCGCTCATCGCCTTTGTGGTATTTCCCATCGCTGTGCTGCCTATCTTACGGCTGGGGCGGCGCATGCGCAAAGTGTCCGATTCCACCCAGCAGCAGCTCGGCCATTTTGCCGCCCAGCTTGATGAAACCTTCCAGGGTGTGCGCATGGTGAAAGCATATGGGCGCGAGGAGCATGAAATTGAGCGCGCGCGCAGTATCATCGAGAAGCTTTATACGTTATATTTTAAGGCTTCGCGCATTCAGGCGGCGGCATCCCCCATCATGGAAATCCTAACCGGCGGCGCGATTGCCTCGGTCATCTGGTATGGCGGCTACCACGTGATTTCCGGCCAGACGACGCCGGGCGCATTTTTCTCCTTCGTGGCGGCGATGATTATGGCGTATAAGCCAGCCAAAACACTGGTAACACTTAATAATTCATTGCAGGAAGGCATGGCGGCGGCCAGCCGCTTATTCGCCGTGCTTGATCTGGTGCCGGTCATCCGCGACAACCCGGACGCAAAGCCCCTGGTAATTACGCGCGGGGCGATACGGTTTGAGAATGCGTCATTTCATTACGGTCCCGGCGCTGGCGGTATTGACGACATCACCCTCGACGTGCCCGCGGGTAAAACCGTAGCGCTGGTTGGGCCTTCGGGCAGCGGCAAATCGACCATGGTGAACCTGCTGCTGCGTTTTTATGATGTGGAGCGCGGCATTATTACCATCGACGGCCAGGATATACGCGAGGCGACGCTTTCATCGCTGCGCGCAAGTATGGCGCTCGTGAGCCAGGAAATAGTGCTGTTTGACGATACGGTGCGCGCCAATATTGCCTATGGGCGCATGGAAGCCAGCGAAGCTGAAATCGTCCAGGCAGCGAAAATGGCGGCGGCCGATGAGTTTATCCGCGAATTGCCGCAAGGTTACGACACGATAGTAGGCCCGCACGGCGTCAAACTCTCCGGCGGCCAGCGCCAGCGCCTTGCCATCGCGCGCGCCATCGTCAAAGACGCGCCGATTCTTTTGCTGGATGAAGCGACCTCATCGCTCGATAACACCTCCGAGCGCATCGTGCAGCAGGCGCTGGAAAACCTTATGCGCAACCGCACAACACTGGTGGTGGCGCATCGGCTTTCCACGATTCGCAGCGCCGACATCATCTATGTGCTCGATCACGGCAGGATTATCGAATCCGGATCGCATCAGACGCTGATGCAGCAAAGCGGCATCTATTTCACTCTCTACGCACAGACTGAACCCAATGTCGTTCCAATCGCTCTTTAAGCGTTTCTTTAAAACGCCTGCTTTTCGCACTTTTATATGCTGGTGCGCGGCGACCTATATACGTTTTGTCTATTATACCAGCCGCAAGAAAATCGATATGGATGAGGCGACCAGGCCTTACGCCGAAGGTAAGTTAAATGGTGTATACGCGTTCTGGCACGGGCGGCTGTTGCTGATGCCGATGATCTGCCCGCCGGGGCGCAAGATGCATGTGCTGATATCCACCCACCGCGACGGCGAAATGATCGCGCGCACCATGCATCATTTCGGGTTCGGCACCGTGCGCGGCTCCTCTACACGCGGTGGTATCACGGCAGGCATGAATGCAGTGAAAGCCCTGCAGTCGGGCGAAAATGTTTCGATCACGCCCGACGGTCCAAAAGGTCCAATAATGCAAGTGCAGGAGGGGATTATTACGATAGCGGAATTAGCAGGCCTGCCGATCATTCCGGTAACTTACGCGTCGTCCCGCCATAAACGCATGCGCACCTGGGATCGTTTTATGGTGGCCATGCCTTTTGGCACCATCTATTATAAAATGGGCGCGCCAATGCTAAAGCCCACAAAAGAAGCGCTGGAGCGTGAAATGGTGCGGATAACAGAGGATGTGGATAAATGTATACTCTCTACCGCAGCCTGACTTATGCACTTTCACCCTTTATTCCGTATGTACTAAGACGAAGACTGGCGCGCGGCAAGGAAGACGCCGTGCGGCTTCCGGAGCGTTTGGGCCATGCCACTTTAACGCGTCCTGATGGAAAATTACTATGGATTCATGCCGCGAGTGTGGGTGAAGCCAATGCTGCGCTGCCACTTATTGATGCGCTTATCAAAACCTATCCTCAGCTGCATATCCTGCTTACCACCGTTACCGTTACCTCGGCAACGCTTATGGAAAAAAGGCTGCCCGCACAGGCAATCCACCAATATGCTCCGGTCGATACGCCGCAAGCTGTGCATGGATTTCTTGATCACTGGCGGCCCGATATAGCGCTGTGGGTGGATTCCGAATTCTGGCCCAATTTAATCATGGAGTCCCATTCGCGCGGTATCGTGATGGGTGTCATCAATGCCCGCATGTCAGCTTCATCATTCCGTATCTGGAATTACTTTCGCCCATGGGTAAAGGGACTATTTGCGAGCTTTGGTTTCTGCTTTGCCCAAAGCGCCATTGATGCGGAAAGATTAAGCTGCCTCGGCATGCATTCTATCAGCCATATCGGTAATCTCAAATACGATGCGCCGGCGCTGCCTTGCGACGAGCAGGAACTGCAGGCGCTGAAAGCATCGGTGAATACGCGCCCGCACTGGCTTGCGGTCAGCACTCATCCGGGTGAAGAAGAAATCATATCCCGCGCCCATACGCGTCTTAAAGAGCATCTCCCTGATATTCTGACATTCATTATTCCCCGCCATAGCAGGCGCGGGGACGCGATTGCGGGAGCACTAAAAAACGCATCATTAAACGTAGCGCAGCGTTCGCATGGGGAATCCCTCCGTCCTGAAACGGATATCTATCTTGCCGATACGATGGGAGAGTTGGGGCTTTTTTGCCGTTTGGCGCGGATTGTGCTGATGGGCGGATCGCTTGTGGAACATGGCGGCCAGAACCCGCTGGAGGCAGCGCGCCTTGGCTGTGCGATACTATTGGGGCCGCATATGGAAAACTTCCCCGATATTTGCCGCGATCTGGAGCATGATAAAGCCTGCATCAGGGTTGGCACTGAAGAAGAATTAACGGCTGCTCTCATGCGCTTGTTTTCAGATACGGAACAGAGTGAACAGCTTTCGCGCAATGCATTACAGCATGTGCAATTGCATTCTGGAATGGTTGCGCATATCATGCAGGCATTAGAGCCCACTTTATCATATTAATTCAGCCTATTATGCGCGCGCCCCTTTTCTGGAAAGAAAAAACATTCCTATCAACCGTCTTATTGCCGGTTGCCGCGCTTTATGGAAGCTGCGCCAAACGCAGGCAAAAAAACACTATTCCCCAAAAACTTCCTGTTCCGGTTATTTGCGTAGGCAATCTTGTAGCTGGCGGCGCGGGTAAAACCCCTGTTTCGCTGGCGCTGGGAATATTGCTGAAAGAGCATGGCAGGAAGGCGCATTATCTCTCGCGCGGCTATAAAGGTTCGCTTAAAGGTCCGGTGCTGGTAAATCCCGCGCTCCATAGCGCAGAAGAAGTGGGGGATGAGCCTTTGTTGCTGGCGGCAATATTACCCACCTGGGTGGCAAAGGATAAAATAGCGGGGGCGAAAGCGGCTATTGCCGCAGGTGCAGAAATAATTATGATGGATGATGGGTTCCAGAACCCTTCTTTGCACAAGGATGTATCGCTGCTGGTTATTGATGGCGGATACGGGTTTGGTAATGAGCGCCTGATGCCTGCGGGACCTTTAAGGGAAACTATTGCTGCTGCGATGGAGCGTGCCTCTGCCATATTACTTCTTGGTGAAGATAAACAGGATGTGCTGCGCCATGTGCCAGAGGTCAAACCGGTTTTACGGGCGAACGTTGAGCCTGCACCCGCGGCACTTTCACTGCAAGACAAGCATGTTGTTGCTTTTGCTGGCATTGCCCGCCCGCATAAATTCTACCGCACCTTGCAGCAGTTAAACTGCGTCATTAAAGAGATGGTTGCCTATCCCGATCATCATATTTTTAGCGCTCACGATATGGCCCGTTTGCGCAGTAAAGCAAAAGAACAGCACGCACAGTTAGTGACCACTACCAAGGATTATGTACGCCTGCCTGCTTCATTGCGCGAAGAGGTGACGGAAGTGCCTGTTGAAGTGGTATTTGGTGATGAACGGGCTGTTTTGCATATGATGGGAGTATGATGCTACGAAAAATTCGTTATGCGCTGGAAGCAGTCGTTCTCTTCTTTGCTTTTCTGCTCTTTCGCCTGTTGCCGCTTGATATGGCCTCAGGATTCGGTGGCCTTCTTGCCAGGATATTGGGGCCGTTTTCACGCGCCCATCGTACTGCCGAGAATAATATTACTATGGCAATGCCTGAGCTTAACCAATACCAGGTGCGTAAAATCCTAGGGGATATGTGGGAGAATCTGGGCCGCGTGATCGGTGAATATCCGCATTTGTCAGGCGCACAAATCAAGCAGCGCCTTACCATTGAAGGGCAAGAAAATCTACGCCAAAGCATGGCGCTGGGCAAGGGGGCATTGGTTGTTTCCGGTCACTTCGCCAACTGGGAAATTGTTCCTCTGACTGCTGCGCTCAACGGATTTCCTGCAGTGCTTATTTACCGTGCGGCGAATAATCCTATTGCCGAGTGGTTTATCCAGCGCATACGTTCACGGTACAATCTCAATATGTTCAATAAAGGCCATGAAGGCGCGCGTAAGATTATTAAAGCGCTCAAAGAAGGCAAGACGGTGGGCATTCTGGTCGATCAGAAGTTAAATGACGGCAGGCCCATCCCGTTTTTTGGCCGTGACGCCATGACGGCAATGGCGGCAGTCCAGCTTGCCATTAAATTGCAGGTGCCGCTGCTTGCAGCGCGCGTAGTGCGCACGGACGGTGCTCATTTTCATGTATCAGTGCAGCCTGCGAAAATATATGATCCTTCCGCCGATGCCGATAAGGAAATGCTCGAGTTGCATAAGCTTTTTGAAAGCTGGATCCGCGAATATCCGGCGCAGTGGTTCTGGGTGCATAATCGCTGGGGTAAAAAATAATAATATCAATGGATTATTTGGCTTGAATCTTCTGCCAGGAAGCCTAGAATCTAGCCAACTTCTGGCGCTTCTCGAGTAATGTGACCCAAGTGATGCGGATCTGTTCCGCCTGTATTCTACCTTATAATGTTGAACTGATTTTTTGTGAGGGATTTATGCAAATCACTGTATTGCGTAAGCAGTCTGTTTACCCATTTCTATGTCTTTTTGGGACATTGATTACAATTGGCTGCACATCAACGGATTTCAAGAAAGCCAATGCGGTTGAAACCCCTGCGCAGGTCGAAAGCGGGTACACTAAAGATCAGACGATTGATATCAACCCCTACAGCATGCACCAGGGGTATTAGATATTTTTAGATCGTTCCCGTTCGGCCTGCTGACCTCACGATGAACCTAACGCTTTGCGACTGAAGGGCTCGGCCTTCTTGCCTCGCTTCCTGTCCCTAAGCTCCGTCACCCGCGAAGAGGCCATAGGCCGCGACACGGCAATCCAGTTAAAAATAATGCTATCTGGGTTGCTTCGCTATGCTCGCTTGTGATCCATTAACCATCAATCCGCACGCACTGTTTTGTTGCCATCATGGAAAGTGAGAGTAAGTGCTGCAGTGGAGGATACGGATGCGGCGCGCGTCACCAGCGTGCCATTGGAATCCTGCACCAAAACAAAACCGCGCTCCAATACACGTGCGTGGCTTAGGCTTTCGAGCAATTGTGCGAGCGCTTTGAGTTTATCTTCGCGGTCTGCAATCGCTCGCATAGCCAAACGCTGTATGCGGCTGGCGGAGTTGGCGACGTCTTGAGTATAACGGGCAATATTCTGCATCAGGCTCAAAGGTTGCAGCTTCGCGCTGCTGATGGCCAGCTGCTGCTGGCGTTGCAGCAGCATTGCCGGCAGGGACGCGGCAAGCCGCTCGCTCCAGTCGTCGAGTTTCTGGATGGAATTTTCCAGCATGCGCCTGGGGTGCGGCAATCCGCGCGCCAAGCCTGTTACCTTATCCTGCTGGTTTTGCAGATTGCGGGTGACGGAAGCAAGAAGACGGGCGCCATGCTCCACCAGCGTAAGCAGCCACTCGCTTAAGACCGGTACGGCTATTTCAGCGGCAGCGGTGGGGGTAGGTGCGCGCCGGTCAGACACGTAATCAATAAGTGTGGTATCGGTTTCATGGCCCACGGCGGAGATAAGCGGGATGTGCGATGCAGCGGCTGCGCGTACAACGATTTCTTCATTGAAAGGCCATAAATCTTCCAGTGAACCGCCGCCGCGCGCGACGATAAGCAGTTCGGGAGTAGGAAACGCCGATTGGGGAGCGTTAAACTCGTTAATAGCTGCGGCAATTTGTTCGGCAGCATTTTCGCCTTGCACCAGCACCGGCCATACCAACACATGACATGGAAAACGGTCGCTTAAGCGGTGAAGGATGTCGCGAATCACGGCACCGGTGGGTGAAGTCACCACGCCGATGACGCGCGGCATGAATGGCAACGGCCTTTTGCGACTTTCGTCAAACAATCCTTCGGCGGCAAGTGTGGCTTTGCGCTTTTCCAGCAGTGCCATCAAGGCTCCTGCTCCGGCAGGTTCCATGAAATCAATCACCAATTGGTAATTGGACCGCCCCGGATAGGTGGTAAGCCTTCCCGAACAGATGACCTCAATGCCGTCTTCAGGCCTGAAAGGCATTTTGCCGATGACGCCTTTCCAGCATACGGCGTCAAGCACGGCGCCAGTGTCTTTGAGCTTGAGATAGGCATGGCCGGAACTGGCAAGTTTCCAGCCCGAAATTTCCCCGCGCACGCGCACATGGCCGAAATTATCCTCAACCACGCGTTTAAGCGCTGTCGAAATTTCACTGACGCTGTAGGCGAACTGGTTGTGTGCGGCGCTGATTTCTGGCATGGTGCGCGCATTATAAACTTGGCTGCGGAAAAACATATGAAAATCTTAGTTATCGGCGCAGGCGGCAGGGAACATGCGCTGGCCTGGCGCATCAAACAATCCCCGCTCGTGACGCAAATATTCTGCGCGCCGGGCAATGCCGGTATCGGCCAGGACGTAACTAACGTGGCGCTTGAAAGCCATGTTGATATCGTCGCTTTTGCTAAAAAGGAAAAAATTGATCTGGTGGTGGTGGGACCGGAAGGCCCGCTTGTGGATGGGCTTGCCGACAGGCTGAGCGAAAATGGCATAGTGGTGTTCGGCCCCTCGGCAAAGGCCGCGCAGCTGGAAGGATCGAAGGGATTTACCAAGGATATCTGCCGCAAATATAATATCCCCACGGCAGCGTATGAGCGTTTTTATGAGGCTGGTTCTGCATTGGCATACATTAAAAAGCAGGGCGCGCCGATTGTAGTGAAAGCCGACGGGTTGGCGGCGGGCAAAGGCGTTATCGTCGCTATGACGGAGGAAGAAGCACTCGCGGCGATTGATACGATATTTGGCGGTAAATTCGGCGCTGCTGGTGCGTCGGTTGTGATTGAGGAATATATGGAAGGTGAAGAAGTCAGCTTCTTTGCATTCACCGACGGCAAGGATGCCATTGAATTCGGCTCCGCCCAGGATCATAAACGCGTCGGCGACGGCGATACCGGCCCCAATACCGGCGGCATGGGCACCTACACTCCCGCTCCCATCATGACCGATGCGATGCGGGCCAAAGTAATGGAAACTATTATCCGCCCCACCGTGAGCGCGATGGCGGCGGAAGGCATGCCTTATAAAGGCGTATTGTTTGCAGGGCTTATGATGACCAAATCTGGCCCCAAGCTTATTGAATATAATGCGCGCTTCGGCGATCCCGAAACCCAGTCGCTGATGATGCGGCTGGAGAGTGATTTAGTGCCGGCACTCCTTGCCTGCGCCAAAGGCGGGTTGGATAAAATTGATATTCGCTTTAAGCCTGAGGCGGTTTTATGCGTTGTGATGGCGGCCAAAGGCTATCCTGAGACGTATGAAAAGGGCACCGTCATCCGCAAGCTTGATGAAGCAGCCACATTGCCCCATGTCAAAATTTTCCATGCCGGCACCGCGCACAAAGACGGAAATATTATTGCTATCGGCGGACGCGTACTAGGGGTTACTGCAGAGGGCACAACAATTACCGAAGCCCAGAAAAATGCTTACCGCGCGGTGGACAGCATCGACTGGCCGCAAGGGTTCTGCCGCAGAGACATCGGCCGGCGGGCGGTCAAAAAATAAAGACCAAGCGTATCTTATTGCACAGGCGCGGGTGCGGGCGGCGTGTTGGCTGCTGCAGCGGCGGCTTCATCGAGATATCCGCCCACTAACTTCTCACATGTGCCCTTGGCGACGATCAGAAAACCCTGGCCGTCTCTGGTGGTTTGCCCGGCGCAGGAATTGTTATTGATTTTGCTGGCGCAATCATTTTTGCCGGATTTGGCGATGCCGTAGCATTTTTCGATGCCTGCAGAATCATCCGCATGTGCTGGAACGGAAAGCGTAAGGCTGGCCAGTGCCGCGCCTAATAACAATTTGGTTGTGATATTCATATGCATGTCTCCTAAAAATTATGGCTCACTATCTAGCATAGGCTTGAAGGCGAATACAGTTATTTAAGGCAGCTAGAATCTGGTGGGACTGGCGAGATTCGAACTCACGACCTACGGTTTAGGAATAGCCTTTTAGCTACACTTTAAAACCCCCTGAATCCACTAAAAATGATATAATTCTGATAAATCAGTAGTATAATACCCTTCTAGATACGCCACAACTTGCTACTTAAACGGTTCGAACACGGTTCGCAAAATTGCATTACACGGTTCGCAAGAAGGGATTATGAAGAAATATACTCCAATGCGCTTAACAGAAGCGCTTATAAAAAAGCTAGAATATGACGAATACGGTTTCTCTGTAAGAGATACAAAAGTAATCGGTTTGATGATTGTAGTTAATAAGAATAGTAAGTCGTACAAGATACAACGCGATCTGTGGACTGGGCAACGTGGACGTCGTCGCTTGGTTAAAACTGTTCGTCATACGTTAGGTACTACAGAAGACTTGACATTGGATGAAGCCCGCATTCGAGCAGCAGAGGTGCTTTCGCAGATTAAACGCGGCATTGACCCAAACGCCAAACCTAGCAATAGCGCAGAAAGCTGGACTGTTGAAAAGATGTACGAAGAGTACACGCACGATCTTCGCACTCGTGACCGCTGCGAGCGCACCATAAACGATATGATAAAGCGATTAAATC
Organism: Alphaproteobacteria bacterium; assembly: GCA_013288985.1. Lineage (GTDB taxonomy): Bacteria > Pseudomonadota > Alphaproteobacteria > Rickettsiales > JABCZZ01 > JABDAT01. The sequence continues at coordinate 6,191 of JABDAT010000009.1, read as the reverse complement.
GCTATATGAGCAAGTGGAAAGTGATTCCGATTAACGATATTAAGCGCAGTTTTGTTCGGGAAGAACATAAGCGAATTACCAAAGAACATGGCCCCATCGTGGCCAACCAATCTTTACGCGACTTCCGTGCCTGCTATAATTTTGCATTAAAGGTTGCAGATAATCCCGACACGTTGCCAGCCAATCCGATTGTTGCCGTGACTTTTAATAAAGAGCGCTCCAGTAATCGTGTTTTAATGCCAGACTACTTGCCAGAATGGTGGACAAAAGTTCAGCTCATCTCGAACCCTATCCGACGTAATACCAAAAGAGTTCCAAAAATAAGTAGTTGCAAAGAGTGCTATAAATCTTAGAGGTTACGGACGACGCTGCTGAAATGGTGGGATCGGCGAGATTCGAACTCACGACCTATGGTTTAGGAAACCATTGCTCTATCCAGCTGAGCTACGACCCCTTGTTTCATACTAAAACGGTTCGCTACACGGTTTGTAGCAGTTCTTATATAACTTAACTTCTTATCATTGCACCTTATTTAAGAACTAGACCTACGGTTTAGGAAACCGGTGCTCTATCCAGCTGAGCTACGACCCCACAGGCTTCTTAGCCATAGAACGTATACCCATCATAGAAAAGTAGTGCAACATTGCATTAACCTATTCTTCTGCTTATTCTTCGCATTCTGCTAATGCCTGTTCCGCTGCTATCCTCGCCAGAATGGCAAGCCGTGCGTTGGAATCCTGCCGATCCCATCAAGTTTTAGGATAAACTATGAATAATCAGGCACCTGCTCTACTAAGCGCTTTGGTCAATGAAGCTTTTGCCCTAAAACACCTTCCAGGCGGCAATCTTTTAGGTTTAGCTATTGAACAGCTATCTTGCCGTGGAATAACTGGCAGTTACCGCAAGAGTTAATAGATAAGGTACTTAATTTCCTCGTGATTTATATAGCTTAATTTTTTGTGCAATCATTGTAATATAAAATTAACTTTCTTCATATATTTTAGAACTATACGTTGGAATAGTTATACAGATAAAGGAGATTTTATGAGTAACGAAAAAAGGCCTCGCAACCCTCTACACACTACCTCACTTAAAGACCGGAGATATAGGGAGGATAAAATCCTTGATTATACACTTAGTGATGTAGAGACAAGTTATAAGCCTCGCAGACACATTGATCGAGATGAGCAGACCGGCTTAAAGAGAGATGGATTATTAGGTGCGCTAGAAAATGCTCTTCGTCTGGACGATTTAGATAGTCTAAGGACAATGCTTAATGCCAACTTCCCAATTGATCGGGAAGTTGCAGATGGCGATAAATCACGTGTCCTTAGGCAGGCTTGCATAGCAGCAATAAAACAGGGTAAAATAGAAGCAGTAATTGCGCTTGAAGAACATGGCGCTAATGTGCACCGTGTTACCGGATATGGCACTGCTGTCGATTTAGCAGAAGAATTTGGACATCGGGATATAGCAGATTTCTATAAGCGAAAAGCTGCAGAGTTTGCTGCTCAACAAAAAGAAAAAAGCGCTACCAAAAGAGTTGATGACCGCGCTAGTAGCAAAACTGAAATATTAAAATAAAAACTCAGAGTTTAACGGCAGGCGCAAATATATATCCAACCACATTTATGGATCGTTTAAATGAATTTGCTTCTTTTGAAGCTGCAATCGAGACTGAGAGATAGAGGCGTCCTTCAAACGTCATCCTCAACCTTATTATAGCCTTATTACGTTAATAATCTGACGGCGTATTACAGAGTTTATACTGTAATAATGTCGTGTTAGGAAAATCTGACCTTATAATTAGGAAACCGTTGCTCTATCCAGCTGAGCTACAGCCCCACAGACCGGATATTACTAGCTGCAGCGCCTGCCCAGTGCAAGGTTCCTGTTGCGTCAGTGCATAAGACAATAGGGGGATTTGCAAAAAATCCCCCTATAATCACAACTATTTATTGGTTGCTGCCGCCGGAAGCGTTCGCGTTGCCGTCCTGGGCATTCTTTTTATGGTGGTGGTGATGTTTCTGGCTGGAAGCGTTTTGTGAAGAGGATTGTCCCTGCGCATCGCCAGAAGAAGTGCTTTGCGCAAATACCGGTGCGCTCAGCAATGCCGCGATCAGAAAAGCGGAGGTAAAATATTTCATGAAGCTATTCCCTATGTTGATTAATGGAGATACTGTTTACAACAGTATGAGCCTTATACGTGCTTTGAGCACAAAGTCTCCGTAAGCTTCCCATTAAATGCACTGGGGCGGTCCTTCCCGCCGCTAGACAGAGGAAAGTGAGGTGTGTATATCTGCACGGGCACACCAAATACGGAAGAAAACGTGACCGAAACACCCTCCACCTGGCTTCTTATGGATGATCGCGCCAGCCATCGCTCGCAAATTCTGGGTGTGGCGGAAAGGCTCGGCTGGCCTGTTACAGTGAAGGAAGTCCGCTATAACAGGCTTGCGGCGTTTGCCAATGTTTTTCTGGGCAAGCATTTGTGGCATGCAACGCCTGAAACCAAGACAAGTATTGCTCTGCCCTGGCCGGATCTGGTAATTGCCGCTGGCAGGCGTTCAGCGCCCGTTGCGCTTGCGATTAAAAAACAATCACCTCACACAAAGCTTGTGCATTTAATGTGGCCCGATAGCAAGGCAGGAGCATTTGATCTGATTGCCCTGCCTGAGCATGATGATATCTCGCGCAAAGGAGATAATATTTTGCGTGCACTGGGATCGCCCCACCGCGTCATGCTGGCCAATCTCAATATGGAGGCGGCGCGCTGGCATAATAGTGTGGGCCGTCTGCCGCGGCCCTGGATTGCTTTGCTTATCGGCGGCTCAGCGCGCGGCGCGGAATATGAAGACGCCGATTTTAAAACGCTCGCTGCCTATGCTTCTGCGGAAGCTGAGCGTCTCGGCGGATCGTTGCTCATCACCAGCAGCCCGCGCACCGGTGAAAAAGGCGAGGAACTTATTAAAACCATCCTGACAGTGCCGCATATATTCCACCGCTGGAAGCCTGCGAGCGACAATCCTTATATGGCATTTTTAGGTTTGGCGGATGTTATTATCGTTACTGGTGACTCCGTTTCCATGTGTTCGGAAGCCTGCGCCACCGGCAAGCCGGTCTATATTTTCATGCCGCCGCATCTGGATAAGGGCAAGAAAAATTTCCGCGAATCGCTCTTTGCCTTAGGCGCCGCCAAGCCCCATACCTATCCCATCCGTCTGGACTGGCAGCCTGCCCGCCTGCCTGATGCGGCAGCGGAAATTGCCCATGCGATACGGACGGGATTGTTTAAGTTTGCGGAATAAGCTATGTTTCCCGCCTTATTTCATTTGCATAAAGAACAGGCGCCATGACCCAGGACCGCATCATCATATTTGACACTACACTTCGCGATGGTGAGCAATCACCAGGTAACTCAATGAATTTAGAAGAAAAACTTCTGGTGGCGGATGCGCTGGATGCTATGGGTGTGGATATTATTGAAGCGGGATTCGCCATGGCGAGCAATGGTGATTTTGAAGCGGTGCATGCCATTGCCAAACGTATCAAGCATTCGGTGGTCTGCTCGCTGGCGCGTGCCAAAGTAGCTGATATTGAGCGCGCGGCGGAAGCATTAAAGCCTGCGAAACAGCCGCGCATTCATACCTTCATGTCAACCAGCCCGATTCATCTTAAATACCAGTTCCGCATGGAAGAAGATGAAGTGCTGGATTTGATTGCCTCCACTGTGAAGCTTGCGCGCAAATTCACCGATAACGTGGAATGGTCAGCAATGGATGCGACGCGCACCGGCATTGATTATCTCTGCAAGGCTATGGAGACCGCCATTAAAGCAGGCGCCACAACGGTCAATGTGCCTGATACTGTGGGCTATACGGTGCCGGATGAATATTACACGATTATCTCCGCCATTAAAAACCGCGTGCCCAATATCGATAAAGCCATTATCTCCACCCATTGCCAGAACGATTTAGGTTTAGCCACTGCCAATTCACTGGCGGCGGTAAGGGCAGGGGCCCGCCAGATTGAGTGCACCATTAACGGTATCGGCGAGCGCGCAGGCAATACGGCGCTGGAAGAAGTGGTGATGGCTATTCATACGCGCAAGGATCTCTATCCGTTTGCGACGAATATCAAAACTGATCACATCATGCGCCTGTCGCGTCTTGTCACGTCGGTTACCGGCCAGCAGGTGCAGAATAATAAAGCGATTGTCGGGGCCAATGCCTTTGCCCATGAATCGGGCATTCATCAGGACGGCGTCCTCAAACATGCCGGCACCTATGAAATCATGACGCCGGAATCGGTTGGGCTTACACGCTCAAACCTGGTGATGGGCAAACATTCCGGCCGCCATGCATTCAAGGACAAGATCAAGGATTTAGGTTTTGAATTAGGCGATAATGCGCTTGAAGAGGCGTTTGCCCGCTTCAAGGATTTAGCGGACAAGAAAAAAGATATTTACGATGAGGATATTATTGCGCTTGTCGATGCGCGCACCGTCTCCAAAAGCGATCCCATTCAATTCAGTGCGCTCAAGGTGGTATGCGGAACAATAGGCGAGCAAACTGCGGAGCTTACGCTGCTTATTAATGGAAAATCACAAACGGTGAAAGTCGAAGGCGTGGGCTCAGTAGATGCTACATTCAAGGCCATTAAAACATTGGTGCCCCACGAGGCAAAACTTAAGCTTTATCAGGTGCATGGCGTAACACAAGGCACGGATGCCCAGGCGGAAGTCACTGTGCGGCTGGCCGATGATACGCGTATTATTAACGGTCACGGCTCGGACACCGATACGCTGGTGGCAAGCGCCAAAGCCTATATTGACGCTTTATGCAGGCTGCAGGTGGCGCGCAAGGATATCGAAGATATTGCGACGTAATTCATTAAAAAATTAACAATATCAGCATCTGAAACGCACTCAATCCTGAAAAATATACTCTACTTATATTTCAGGAGTATAAGGTTATAGTCAATTAATTGACATATGATTTAATTTCGATTAGAAAAGAGCAAATGTTAGTAAAAATTAACTAATTACTAAAGACACAAAGGATCGACGATGACACAGGAAACCCGTTTATTAAAGAAATTCAATCTGGCGAGCAAAGAAGCCAAGAAAAGAACGGACATAAATTCACCTGTAGTCAATATGATGACCGATCATGCGTATCTGCGCCAATCCTCGGCGCTTATCAATGAAGCGCTGCAAAAAGGTTTCGACGTATTGCAGCTGGCAAACGGCGATATCGTCACCACTGGCACCAAAACCGTTGTCTATCAATATGCCTGGGATGCAGAAAAATCCAAACTCGTAAAAACCAAAACCTCCGACAGCACAAAGAAAACCAAACGTGCGCCTATGGTTGAAGAGGATGAAGACGAGACCGAAGCCGAAGAAGTTTAAAAAATGCGTCATCCCCGCGAAAGCCGGGATCTCCGTAAATGTTTTCAGTCTTTATTATTTTGCTGCATCGCATATAAAAATTTCTAAAGTCAATAATGACGCTTTGGCCAAAATCCCGGCCTTCACAGGGATGACATCATTATTTTGTCTTAAAATAACTGTGGCTAAAATGTCGTAGGCCATTAACGCTTTATTCAGACTTGCTGCTACATAATTGCAGAAGATGCGTAACCTGCGCATACTTGATCATCGATAGAAAACTTAAGCGAGTCATACATATGCTTTTCCTGATTGGTGTTGCCGTCGTACTTGGTTCGGTGATTGGTGGTTATACCATGCATCACGGCAATCTGGCTGTGTTGTGGCAGCCCAACGAGTTCATCATCATTATCGGCGCGGCTATAGGCTCGGTGCTGATAAGCAACCCGATGAAGGTGGTTAAGGGCGTCGTAAAAAATCTTAAATGTCTTTTCAAAGGCAGTCCTTACAAGAAATCGCATTATGTCGAATTGCTGACGATGCTTTACACCGTGTTCAAGCTGATGAAATCCAAGGGCATGCTTGAAATGGAAGGTCATATCGAGAAGCCGGAAGAAAGCGCGCTTTTTCAGCAATATCCGGGTTTCCTACACAATCATCATGCTTCGGCGTTTCTCTGCGACAATTTACGTGTGATGACAATGGGTGTGGAAGATCACTACCAGATTGAAGAAATGATGGAACATGATCTTGAATCGCATCATCATGAGCATGAACGTGTCGCCTCGGCGATGACCAG
>JABDAT010000008.1 GCA_013288985.1 Alphaproteobacteria bacterium | reverse complement strand
GATACCGTCTTCCTTAAGTGTCGCCGAAAGAAGCGCCGCCAGCACAATCTGTTCCGCCAGATGCATGGAAACGGCAAAAGGATAGTTATGCGCGGTCAATATATCATTGAGCGCTTTCTCCAGGCGCACCAGCCGTCCGCGAATGGCTGAATGATCGATCAGGAAAGGCTGAATGAAATCGCTGTAGGTTTTATCGGGACTGGAATCGGATTTAAGTAGGGGCATAGAAATATACAAGTTTTTTTTGAGCTATACAGAAAATAGCCTGCAACCGCAATAAGGCTTATTTCTCATGAGATTTTTTGCTTAAATCGGGTGCGGTGCCACGCGCTTGCTGAATAACATTACCCAAGGTGACGACAGGACTTTGATATCCTAAAGCATCCGTCCTGGTGTTAAACACAGGCAATTGTCTTTTTAATTCTTTGTAAGAGTTCTGTTTGAACTTTATAAATGCAAGCTTTACAAAAACATCTTGATAGTTACTTTCGGCTAAATCACATTGAATGATGCTGTTATACAAAAAATCCTTATAGGGATGTGTGCCCACATGCATAGCCTGCATAGCATCCATAAAACCAATATCTTTTCCTTTTCCAGCTATTTCCATCCATTGTTCAGCAATATGTTTTTTATCGGCACCATGAGCATTCCATTGACTAAATACGGAAGATGCTGCTGCCACACCCAAAGGATAGGCAATATCATATAAAACAGGTTGCAGTAAAAATACATTATGGGTCCATAATTGCATTTCCTTACAATGAGAATCTATAATGGCCTGGAGCTTATCAATCTCAGGGCGTACAAAACGTTTTCCGGAACGCTGGCGCTCTTCCTGATAAAAATTTAAGGCAGCCTCATGGACCGCCGCATATTGTGCCATACGAAATGTGCGGTAACTTATATTTTGCTTCCAGATGGATGTAACAAAATGTTGATTATCTAAATCGTTGCTGTTCATCTTCATAAGATAATCATGAAACAATAACTCACCCATAAAAGAAAAGCTCTCATGTAGAGGCATATTATCTAGGGGGCGGTACGGTTCTTTCTTACTGAGCGCAGCTCTATAGTGAACTTCATCAGCGACAAGATGCCCGCATTCATGGGCTAATTTATAACAATCCGCAAGTGACAGACCTTTCTGGTCTTTAGAAATGCCTATTGTGCAATAAGGTAATTTTCTTATTTTTTTATCCAGCGCTAAAATGGGAGATGGCGTATCTCTATGTTTATTGCTTCCAGTTGCAGCCTCACGCCCCCCAAATGCTTCTTGATCATAAAAAATTATTCTACCCTGCTTATAAGCTTCCCTAACAATATCCCCCATTTCAGGGTGAAATCGTTCAAAAGCAGACGCCACTTGATTAATAGCTTCATCAAAAGGGCAAGTTTCAGGATCCTCATAACGAATATTCCTGTATCTTCTAAACTTAGATATAAAAGAAATAGATTCCTGCGCCAGTTCAGGCGGAATAGCGTATCTTTTGCAAAAAACATCTAAAGGCGTAGCGTCGGGACCTAATGATGCCGCCTCGTTTAAAATCTGATTGGCGCGCAAATGCATTGCTCTTTTTAGCAATGCTTCTTGATTTGGGCTTTCCTGTTCCTGTGCTGCCTTAAATAAGGCTTTGACGCTGGTCATAAGGCTCGAATTTCAGTTTAATTCCTGACATACAGCTAGCTTACTCAGCCATTTTTTGTATAATAGCTTGATAATAGAGGAAAATAGTTAATAAACCCTTATGATTCGTCAATTTGAACTTGTTGAACGCGTAAAATCCTACGATCCCGATGCCAATGAGGATCTGCTCAACCGCGCTTACGTCTTTGCCATGAAGGCCCACGGCAGCCAGAAACGCGCTTCCGGTGATCCCTATTTCTCGCATCCGGTGGAAGTGGCCTACATGCTGACCGAATTCAAACTCGACACCGCATCAATTGCTACGGCGCTCCTTCATGATACGGTTGAAGACACCGAAGCAACGCTTGAAGATATTGAAAAATATTTCGGCAAGGAAATTCGCGGCCTGGTGGATGGGGTAACCAAACTATCGCGGCTGGAGACGAAGTCTGAGAATGCCAAGCAAGCCGAAAACTTCCGCAAACTGCTGGTGGCGATGTCGGAAGATCTGCGCGTGCTAATGGTCAAGCTTGCCGACCGATTGCATAACATGCGGACGCTCGGTTATATTAAAACCCCGGAGAAGCGCCAGCGCATCGCGCGTGAAACACTAGAGATTTATGCAACACTGGCCGAACGCATCGGCATGCGCAAAATCAAAGAAGAACTTCAGGACCTGGCTTTTGCCGAGCTTTACCCGGAAGCCCGCGAATCCATCATCAACCGGCTGGAATATCTGCGCGAGCAGGACAAAGCCGCGGTAGAAAAAACAGAAGCGCATCTGCGCAAAACTCTTACTGAGGCGGATTTGTCACATGCGGCGGTACTGGGCCGTGAGAAGCGTCCTTATTCCATCTGGAAAAAGATGGAGATGAAAAATATCAGCTTCGAGCAGCTAAGCGACATCATCGCCTTTCGCGTTATTGTCGATACCGTGCCGGAATGTTACCAGGTACTGGGAGCGATTCATGCTGCCTACCATACCATACCCGGGCATTTTAAAGATTACATCAGCACGCCTAAAAACAACGGCTATAAATCACTGCATACGGCGGTTATAGGTCCCGGACAGCAGCGTATTGAAGTGCAGATACGCACCCAGGAAATGCATGAAATCGCTGAATACGGTGTTGCCGCACATTGGTCTTATAAACAGCGCCGTGATTACAATAAAGACGGCAAACAGTATCGATGGATACGCGAATTGCTCGATATTCTTGAGCGCTCCTCCAACCCGGAGGAATTTCTTGAGCATACCAAGCTTGAAATGTATCACGATCAGGTATTCTGCTTTACGCCCAAAGGCGACATTATCGCCCTGCCGCGCGCGGCAACACCTGTCGATTTTGCTTACGCAGTGCATTCGGGCGTGGGCGATACCTGCGTAGGCGCCAAGGTGAACGGGCGCATCGTACCGCTGCGCACTCAGCTCAAAAACGGCGACCAAGTCGAGATTATCACCTCTAAAGCGCAGACGCCCTCACCGACATGGGAACGTTTTGTCGTCACCGGCAAAGCGCGATCGGAAATCCGTAAATTTGTGCGTACCCAGCAACGCACCGAATATATGAATTTAGGAAAAGCAATCTTAAGCAAAACCTTCAAGCAGGAAAACCAGGAATTTAGTGATAAACTGCTCGAAGGAGTTTTGGCGCATTTTAATAAGAAAACCATAGATGATCTTTATGCCGAAGTAGGCGAAGGGCTCATCAACCGCACGCAGGTGTTTGAAGCTGTCTATCCTGATTTAAAGCTCAGCCCCACTCCTGGCAAAAAAGGAGGATCGCTGCTTTCGCGCCTGCGTAAAAAGCCCGCCTCTGCAGGCTCTGCCATTCCCATTAAAGGCCTTATACCCGGCATGGCGCTGCATTTTGCCGGCTGCTGCCACCCGATTCCCGGTGATAAAATCGTAGGCATCGTGACCACCGGCAAGGGCATTACCATTCACACCACTTCATGCGAAACGCTGGAGAATTTCTCGGAAACGCCGGAACGCTGGATAGATGTGGCATGGGATACCGGCACCCAGACCGCTACGCATGTGGCCCGCATCAAAGCCACCGTATCACATGAAACCGGCGGGCTTGCCACTGTTACCAATATAATCGCCAAGGATTTGGGCAACATCACCAACCTGAAAATACTCAACCGTTCGACCGATTTCTTTGAAATGCTGCTCGATATCGAAGTTAAAGACACCCGCCATCTCAACACCATCATCGCAAGCTTGCGTGGTAAGGAAGTGATTCAATCGGTGGAGCGGTATTACGGTTAATATACTGAGTATTAAATATATAATATTTAATATTGATGAATCTTGTCATAAATTATTAACCATATTTAAATTTTACTGTGATATATTAATGCTTATCCTGCGTTAAAACGCCGGTCACACTAAGAGTAAAAATATGCCGGATGTGCTGCCCAAAAATAAAAGCAAAATGTCTTCTGATGCGCTTAAAGCACAGATAATAACGGAACATGAAAAATTATTAGCAGATATTGAGCCTATGCTTGTTCGCATGAAACAGGCGATAGATGCGGCAGCCATTCAAACAATCAATGAGGCAAATAAGGAACCAACGGTTGGCTCCTCTGAAGATGATGTTAGAGCAAATTTTGATGTAATATATGCAAAAAGAAGCCGTAACCGTTTATTAGAATCAATTTTGAATGGTAAAACGCAAGAATCTCCGTCAGGTGCAGCAGATGGAGCTGAAGCTTCTCCATTATATCCTTCTCTGGATTATGTGTTTCATAACCTGAAGGAGTTAGACACAACAATAACACCTGAAGCAACTTCGGAATCCATTAATCACCTAAGATATGCATTATTTGATTTGGCTAAGATTAATTACAATTATGAGATCATAGAGCTTGCCAAAGAATCGCCAGAATTTACCAAAACTCTTGATGAGATTACAGAACCCATTACACAACGCTTAAGGGATTATAAAACCCACATCAGCAATTTATCCAACAGTGAAATTCTGGCTGATGATGTTGCACGGTTTTATGCAGAAGATTCAGAACGCCAAAGCAAAGAAAGCTACAGAGCAGCGCTGGGTAAACACCTCGATAAACATATTTCATATTTATACGATAGGATGCCTCTTGCCTCATGGCGCAATGAAGATATTGCTGGGTTGATACCGGAACTCACAAACGTTTTACAGAATCCAGAAAAAATTGACGCGCAAGTACTTACCACAAAACTTGATGCGTTTTTAGGGCAGCAATACGATGCTGCCCAACAAATAATATCCAGTGAAGATTTCCAGATTTTTCAACAACAGCATAATCCGCATGCGCTTGCTAAGCTGCTGGAAAAAATGGAAGGCAGCCAGCTGCAACTGGCTCGTCTTAATACATTGCTCTTGATTGCTCCGATGCATTATGCAGACCAGATTGATGAAATAAGACCCACGTTTTTAGCTGCATCTCAGAAAGCTCAGAGCATAGCAGGATTTATTGACCAATCCTATTCTAGTATACGACAGACAATTCTACAGATGGATAATGCAGCTATTGCCGATATGATGGCTGCGGAACCCAGACTTATCCCTTATAAATCCATTATTGAACGATGGAAAAAAAGCGCTATTCCCAATTATGATAAAGTGGCCGCATTAGACGTTTCCACCTGGTTTGAATCAATTGAGAAACTTCAAAAATCAACTATTTATAGTCTTGAGGACAACGCCAGAAAACAATTATTCGCTGAAGGGTTGGCGGGAGTTATTGGCTTCAGGCAAAAAAATGCAGAAGCAATGGGATTTAGGGATACGCTGGATCAGTTCTCTTTTTCAAATTCCGCTCCTCATGAAATAATAGATATATTGGCTGCATCATCCAGCAAGAATGCAGAAAAAATAGAAAATGAGTTCAATCAGTTAAATAAATTATTGCCAAAAAAACTTAATGATGGCACTGAGGGAAAAAGATATGATTGGAATGAGGCAAAAGATATTGTTTGCGCCGCTTATTCACAATTAGACCCCGCACTCGGCGATTTAGCCAAACGTGCATTTGATGAGGAGTGGATACTTGCCCGCAAATATGGAATTGATAATCCTGCTACGATTCCATCACTTCCAGTACGAGACGTAGAAGGAGCACATCCTTTTGCAGCAGTAAATTATGGCGGCGATGCAATAAATATTATTAAGCTTGGCCATGAAATGGCACATGTATTATCCAATTATATCGCAGGACAGAAGCATGGCGCATTTACATATAATGCTTCAATGATGGTGCAGGAAAGTTTTTCTCATTTCGGCGAAGTATTAATAGAACGTGAAATGCTCAAACGTGCAACCGATCCTCATGAAAATATACATCTTCGCTATATATTTCTTGATAAAGAACTTGATGCGCTTCGCCTGTTTTCTATTGGCAAATTTGAAGAAGATTTATACGCATTAACCAAGCAAAAAGGCTCTGCCATAACATTTGATGAGATAAATAACCTCTACACAAACCATACCAGAATTTTTAATGTGCCTGATGACGTACGTAGCAGCCAGGGACCATTATGGCAGATAGTTAATGCCCCACCCCATAATATATCTGTATATCCCACAACAAAAATTATGGCTGCGGCGCTTTATGATGCCTGGGAAGCATCCCCTGAGCAATTTCGTAAGGATTACCATGCTATTATGGAAGCAGGCAACACCACTAATATATCTGAATTATGGGACAGGCTTTTGGGCAAAGGAAGAGCTGAACAGCAAGCATTCATAGAGCCACGCATAGCGAGTATAGCTACGCGCGCCACTGCATTGCATAAAGACTTGCAAGCGATGCCAGACTTAGCTGTTCAACCTGAACCTAACGTTGATGCCGTACATCAAGCTGCTATAGACGCGGTAAGAAGTATTAAAATCAGTCCGGCAAGTGATGTATCTCCCGGAGCACCCCTGATAGGGCAAGCCACTCAAGAACAAAAAGCTGAAAACTCAAAGCAGTTAAAACCTCGCACATGGACCACATATGCGGTTGCCAGTAAAAATGGCGGCAAATATCATACATCAAGAAACACTGGTGCGGTCGAGAAGACTTGAACTTCCATGGGTTGCCCCACAACGACCTCAACGTTGCGCGTATACCAATTCCGCCACGACCGCACTTAGTATAATATATAATTGCTCCTGCTGCGGCCTGCTGGCCTTCGCAATGAGCCTAACGCCTTCGGCGACTAAAGATTGCGGCTTCCTAGCCGCATTTCTTATAACCCCTTCAGCGATAGGGGGCTGATGTAGCAAATCGTCCCTGCTTTATCAAGGGTTAATACGGCTATTTTACTTAAACGCCAAATAGGCTACAACCTGCTTATGGAATGGAAAACAAGCCCTGCACCAGTAGCTTACGAGGAAGCGGTTGCCTTTATGGAAGCAAGAGTCCAGCAAATCCAGGCAGGGACTGCTGACGAGCTGGTCTGGCTTCTGGAGCACCCTGCCCTTTACACTGCCGGTTCAAGCGCCAAGGAGGCCGACCTCATAGATACGCTGGGATTTCCGGTGTATAAAACGGGACGCGGCGGGCAATATACCTATCACGGCCCCGGACAGCGTATTGCTTATGTAATGCTGGATTTAAAAAAACGCACCCCAGATATCCGCCAGTTTGTAAAGCAGCTGGAGCAATGGATTATTACCACCCTCAATGTATTTAATGTAAAAGGTGAGGTGCGCGATGGACGCGTGGGCGTATGGGTTGAGTTGCCACATAACGGGAAATCTACTCAACTTGTCATTCCCGCACAGGCGGGAATCTCGCTATCAACGATCAATGGCACTGAAAACAAAGATTCCCGCCTGCGCGGGAATGACAACACCCTATCCGAAGCCAAAATCGCGGCGCTGGGCATACGTATCCGCCAGTGGGTGACGTATCATGGCATTTCCATCAATGTGAATCCCGATTTAAGCCATTACCGGGGCATTATCCCTTGCGGCATCAGCGAACATGGTATTACTTCACTTGCTGCACTTGGTGTGCAAACGAGTATGGATAAGGTGGATGCTGAGCTGAAAAAAGCATTTCAGGATATTTTTGCGCCAGCTAAATAAGGCTGACAATCAACCATACACCAAAAGCAAAAAGAAATACTGCAGCCACACGATCAATATATTTCTGCCACCGAGCGTAACGTTTATGCAGCGAGAAATGACTAAAAATTAAAGCCACGCAGCAGAACCATATAAAAGCAACAGCGCCCATTAACGTTATAATGGCAATCTTAGTATGTAATGTCGTTACCGGAGTAATCACCAGACTAAAAAGGCTTATAAAAAATAATATCGCTTTGGGATTAGTAATGTTGGTGAGCAATGCCGTACTATAGGGATCACGAATCCTGCCGTTTATAAGAGCATTCTGTCCCGTCTCCATTTTCCATAACAGCTTGCCAAGATACATGAGATAAAAACCTCCCAGCACCTTAAGCGCGATGATAAGAGAAGGCGTAAGTTTTATAAGTTCACCAAATCCCATCATGCTTAATGCAGTATAAAATATCACGCCAGTGGCAATACCTGCAGAAGCCCTGATGCCTGCATTCTTTCCCCGCGAAATTGCAACAGCACTCACTATCATAAAATCAGGGCCGGGGGATGCAAGGGCCAGTAAAAAAACAGGGAATATCTTTAACAGGACAAGAATATCAATCATCAAGCTTAATGAGCTTTTGAATTAGTAATACGCCATTTTATTTGTCGGCTTTGGCAGGCGCATAATGGTAATAAATACCACTCCAGTCATCCGAACCGGCGCAGGCGCTAAGAAGCAGCAAGGCCAAAAGAGGCAATAGTTTCATAATCCCTGTTACTTTTTTTATTCTGCATTCATTAATAACGTGCTGAACAAAAGAAAGAAAGCAAAAAGATTTAGATGGTTGGCAAATGCCTGAAGCCTTTTTCTACCACACCTTGCGCTTCTGTAATTTCTACTTTGTCTACGTGTGAAGCTGGAGGGCCTTTATGACACAGGATAATGAGTGCTTCGATCTGTTCGCCTGGGCCCGTTACAAGCGCTTCAACCGAGCCATCTTTGCGGTTGCGCACGAAACCATCGAGTGAAAGTTTTTCCGCTTCATGTTTTACAAAAGCGCGGAAGCCTACTCCCTGCACATGACCAAAAATCTCAAGGCGGCGGGCAATGGGTGCGGCAGGCATGGCGCTAGCTTTGGCGGCGGTAATTAGGCGCTTCCTGGGTGATGACTACATCATGCGCGTGGGATTCAGAAAGTCCCGCATTGGTGATACGCACAAAGTCACGATTGGTTTGCAATTCTTTTATCGTCGCATTGCCCGTGTAACCCATGGCGGCTTTGAGGCCTCCCACCAACTGATGGATGACGCTTGCGACTGGCCCTTTAAAAGGAACACGGCCTTCTACACCTTCGGGCACTAGTTTTAACTTATCGTTTATCTCCTGCTGGAAGTAACGATCCGCAGAACCGCGCGCCATTGCTCCCACCGATCCCATGCCGCGATAGGCTTTATAGGAACGTCCCTGATAGAGAATGATTTCGCCAGGAGCTTCTTCGGTACCGGCAAATAAGGAACCAAGCATGACGCAATCCGCACCGGCGGCAATGGCCTTAGCTAAATCGCCTGAATATTTAATGCCGCCATCGGCAATCACGGGCACGGATTTTTTGGTGGCGATACTAATCACATCCATAATGGCGGAAAGCTGCGGTACGCCAACGCCCGCAACAATGCGCGTGGTGCAGATGGAACCGGGACCAATGCCCACTTTCACTGCATCGGCTCCGGCTTTGATAAGCGCTTCGGCGCCTTCCTTGGTGGCGATGTTGCCTGCCATCACCTGCACGTCTTTGAATTTGGATTTGATGGTTTTCACTGCATCAATGACGCCTTTGGAATGACCATGAGCGGTATCAACCACCAGCAAATCAACCCCGGCATCGATCAATGCTTCAGCGCGCAGCAGCCCGTCTTTTCCCGTACCCACCGCAGCGGCGGCGCGCAGGCGCCCATAAGCATCCTTAGACGCCATCGGGAAGGCGCGGGCTTTTTCGATATCTTTTACAGTGATAAGGCCAATGCAGCGGAATTTATTATCCACCACCAGGAGTTTTTCAATACGGTGCTGATGTAAAAGCTTCTTGGCTTCTGCACGATCAACGCCTTCGCGCACCGTAACCAGGTTCTTTTTGGTCATGAGTTCATGCACCGGCTGCTTAGGATCGGACGCAAAGCGCACATCGCGGTTGGTAAGAATGCCCACCAGCTTTCCGGTTTTGGGCTCCAGCACCGGGATGCCGGAGATATGGTTTTCTTTCATCAGATTAAGCGCCTGTGAAAGCGTGGCATCGGGATGAATGGTTACCGGATTAATGACCATGCCGGATTCAAATTTCTTTACCTTGCGCACTTCATCCGCCTGAGCCTCAACCGTCATATTTTTATGGATGCAGCCTATGCCGCCGTTTTGCGCCATGGCGATTGCCAGGCGGCTTTCGGTTACCGTATCCATGGCAGCGGACATAAGGGGAATGCCGAGCGTGATTTCACGCGTCAGGCGGCTTGTGGTATCGGCATCAGCGGGCAAGACAGAAGACGCACGGGGTTTAAGGAGAACATCGTCAAACGTAAGCGCTTCAGTGAATTCCATGGAGTACCTTACCTAATGAATTCGCGCTGTTCTAGCGCGATTAAGGTAGATTGTCACTTAAAAAATAAGACTTTAGGATAAGACTACAGAGATTATACACAACCAATCAACTTATTGATATATAATATTTTTATATCTAATGTTCTGAGGTTGGCATGACTTATTTGTCATGCAATCCTCATAAAATTTAGCCGTACACATGATATAATGGGCAGCACAAGGAGCATAGATAATGGATGGAACGCCTCAAGATTCAATGCACGAAGATGCTGCGGCACCCATAGTTGCAACACCTGAAATAGTGTGTCTGGAGCTTAAGAAATGCAGGAATTTTTTAAAACAAGATAAATTATTCGATTTTAATAGAGACGTAATGCTTGATGATCATTCAAACAGGGATGCTTTTCAAATCAATAAAAGTCGGCAGCTTCTGTCTAGTATACTCCGTTTACCAAATATAAGCTCAGTTATTGAAAATAATATTGAAGTAAAAAGAGACATCCTTGAAACAGCTTGTTTTATCGAAGAACAAACAATGTGCCTAAATGTTCAAAGCGCCGGCTTTATTTTTGCTGCCTTAGGAGGTGGTGGCGGGTCAATAGCAGAATGCATTCACTTTTTTTCTCAAAATCCTGAATACGGAAGAGCAGTACCACTTTCCATACTTTTTGTCGGCGCTTCAACTCTAGCTGCAGGCAGCATGATAATGCTGCCTGGCTTTTTGGCATCTAATCGTATAGCCACAGGTATCCCTGTCCTGCATGATATATATCATTCTAATCCTCAACATTATGATTCAAACGATTTCATAGAATTGGTGGGATGCTATGCAGCAGATCATAAGGGATATGAAGTTAAGTTACCCTCCGTACTTAGAAAACTAGATAGAATCGTAGAACGAAAAATGCCCTCTCAAGCAAAAGCGGCTATTGAGAACGATGATTGTTATAAAGCAGTAAAAAGTTTATGCGAGGCAGAATCTGAATTAATTAAAACAGTACACACTCAATACAGAGATCCAGAAACTAGAGCATTCGCAAAAGAAATTATAAACAATTGCTATGCAAATAGATTTAATGAAGAAAAATCTCAACAGCAAATAAATGGACGGCAATAAGATAGCTCTGCCACTGCATTTTAATTAATTATCCCCTAAACCCCATCGCTACTACGAAATTTTCGGCGGAATCCTGGCGGGAAGCCTTGGGTTTGGCGTGTTTAACGGTCGTAAAGCTCTTTTTCAGGCGATCCAGCAATGCCTTCTCCGTTCCGCCCTGCCAGACCTTGGCCACAAAAACACCGCCCGGTTTTAGCACTTCACAGGCAAAATCAAACGCGGCTTCCGCAAGGATAATAATACGCATATGGTCAAGATTAGGCTGGCCGGAAGCATTAGGCGCCATATCCGACAACACGATATCCGCCCTGCCCATCAATGCTTTAAGGGCATCGGGCGCTGCGTCATCCATAAAATCCATCTGCAAAAGTTCGGCGCCCGGTATATGGGGTATTTCGAGTAAATCGATGCCCACCACGCAATCTTCACCGCAGCGCGCAACGGCTACCTGCGACCAGCCGCCGGGAGCCGCCCCCAGATCGACGACTTTCTTGTTTTTGCCAAAAAAATGAAACTTGTCATCCAGCTCCAATATTTTATAGGCTGCGCGCGAACGATAGCCATCGCGCTTAGCCAATACGACATATGGGTCATTTAACTGGCGCTGCAGCCAGCGCGTGGAGGATGTGGTGCGCCCCTGCGCCGTTTTTACCCGCACCGTTACCCCGCGCGACGATTTATCCCTTTTTTCAGTCATGAATTTTCCCTCAAATATTCCTGCATCAGGTGAATGATAATTCCTTCGCGCACGCCGCGATCGGCAATCGTTATCTGCTGCACCGGCCACAAGGTGCAAATCGCCTCAAACAAGGCGCAGCCTGAGATGATATAATCGGAACGATCCGGCCCGATGCAATGCGAAGCAAAACGCTCGGCAGCGCTCATGGCAAGAATGGACTGCACGGCATCGCGCAGATCATCCATGGAAAACGCATAGCCGTCCACCCGCGAGCGCTCGTAATGCGAAAGCCCAAGATGAATGGCTGCAAGCGTGGTAAGCGTGCCGGAGGTGGAAAGCATCTGCACTTTGCCGGTTTTTATGGCGTCGGCTATTTTGTTTTTCTTGTCAAACTCACGCAGGCGCTTGACCAGATGGCCGACAATTTCATCAAAATATTCCTCGGCAAACGCCATTCCGCCAAATTTCTCCGACAGGTTCATCACTCCCTGATCGAGTGACAGCCAGTCAACGATGCGGTGTTCGCACAGCATTTCAGGCGGTGCGGCATTGTCACGCTTCACCCACATAAACTCGGTGCTGCCGCCGCCAATATCAAACACCAGTGCATTTTCAGCCTGCGGGTTGAGCAAGGTGGAACAGCCCAGAAATGCCAGTTTTGCTTCTTCCTCGTTGGAAATTATCTCTATATCAATCCCGATTTCTTCCTTAACCCGCGCAAGAAACTCAGGGCTGTTTTCCGCCTGCCTGCAGGCTTCGGTGGCAACAAACCGGACATAAGGGATTTCAAACCGCTCCAGCTTTTTCTTGCAGGATTTTAGCGCAATAAGCGTCCGGTTCATGGCATCCGGCAAAAATTTATGATCCACGCTTAAGCCTTCGCCCAAACGGACAATGCGCGAAAACGTATCAAGCACTTTGATGCCATGCTCCATACGGCTGGGATAGGCTATAGGCCGGGCAATCAGGAGCCTGCAATTATTCGTACCCAAGTCAAGCGCCGCAAAAAGCGGCAGACTTTCTACGTTTTGCGTATTCCCCTGGTCCGGCCTGCGCGCAGCAAGCAGTGGTTTGGGCATATACACCTGTATTTTGTATGATTTAAGAACATAATGGAAAGTTTAACAGAAAAAAGATGGATTGGTAGCGGTAAGATATGCGCGTGATTGCTTGACTTGTGGCCAAGGCTATTTTATGCCGTCACTTCCACGCTGCACCTACTGGGGGATCGTCTAATGGTAGGACAACGGACTCTGACTCCGTCAATCTAGGTTCGAGCCCTAGTCCCCCAGCCAGTTTTTATAATATCCTCCTGTAAGTAGATAACTTAGAGTTCAAAATTGAAACCAGCCTATCTTCTCCCTCTCCTCCTTCTTATTATCACAGCCTGTTCCACGCCTGAGCCGTTTCATCATGAATTCGCATCCGGCTATTATTCCTCCGACATTGAATCCTGCGTCCCCTATGCCCGCAGAGTGTCCGGCATCAATCTTTACGGCGATGCTGACGGCTGGTGGAAGCAGGCACAAATGCATTATTATCAGCGCGGCAACAAGCCTGTAATGGGGTCGATTCTTGTACTCAAAAAGACATCCCATATGCCTTCAGGTCATGTGGCAGTCGTAAAAAACGTGCTGGGGCCAAGAAAGATAAACGTCACCCACAGCAATTGGGGCGACAGCAGAAGCAGCCGTCACATTATTTACGAATCGATGCTGGCGGAAGATGTATCTGATGGCAATGACTGGTCAGAAGTTCGCTTCTGGAATGACGGAAAAAATATTTTGGGCTTTCCCTATGCGGCGTATGGATTTATTTATCCGTGATTTATTATCACGTTCAAAAACATCTTAATAAAATATGTTTATATTACAGTATATTAACTGCAATATAATCCAAGCAAATTATATAAAATTCAATATAGTTTTTATAAAATGTTAATGACTGTTTCCTATAATCGTCATTCGGAATCATTGCGTCGAAAGAGATACACATGCTGCAGATAAAACATTCCCTCTGCCTTCTTCTGGTCTGCATAGTTTGCCTGACCTGTTTTACATCTGCACAAGCAGAGTCAACAACTCACCAGGAACGCGAAGCTTACGCCAAAGATTTTGCCCAGATTGTGCTTAATATCCTTCACGACCATAAAAAATCCTACGGTGACAGAAAGAATATATTGCGGCAGGCATTCAGTGATTCCGTGGATATCGACTGGATTGCTAAATTCGTTCTGGGTCGCGCTTGGAAAGATGCAACAGACGCGCAAAGAGAACGCTATACGGCGCTATACCGTCAATTCCTTACCGAAACCTATGTCACCAGCTTCGCCGAAAATCCCAGCAAAAGCATATATGACATCAAAATTTTCAGCGTCAATGACCGTGAAAATGATGAGTTCAGCGTACGCACTCAGATGCAGCTTATGAACCAGGTGAATCTGAAAGTTGATTATATCATTGCCGATAAAGACACGCATTATAGGGTGCATGACATCATAATTGAAAATGTGAGCCTTATCTCCAGCCACCGAGCCGAGTTTGCATCCCTTGCCACACAGCAGGGGGTGGACGGAGTAATAAAAAAGCTCGAGCAGCTCATGAAATCCGACAAAAAAGAATTCACCCTGTCGATGAAATAGCCATTTCAGGCCTAATCCCTGCTTAAAATTATTTTGCCTCTTTGCGGAGACTTTCTCAAGCGTATGCGTATAACGTAGGTAAGCATCTACCCCGCTTGCAATGGTTAGTCTGCACTGGCTTTATTTAAACTCCCCAAAGACAGGCAGATTCTTGTTGGCTTTATGGCCGCCCCAGGCTTGGACTTTGCCTTACCAAGCCTGGGCATTTTTAAACAATGGCAGAGATATATTGCAGGAGACACACATGAAGGTCAGCGCGTTGCTACCCACAGGCATCATCGCCACCGTGCTTCTTACAGCCGGTATAGCCTGTGCAGGAGATTGGGATGAGCAGGGACATAGGACACATACCCCCTCTGGACAAACGGAGTGTGCTCACTCGCATCCAAGCACACCCTTTACAGGCTTATCGTCAGATGATCAGAAAATTCTGCATAATGCAATGATGGCCGCCCATAAGCAGAATAAGCCTCTGGAAGAGAAGATACGCATATTGCATGAGGATTTGCATGCCCTGCTGATAGCCCCTGCTTTTGATAAAGAAATGTATCTCGCAAAGAAACGTAAGCTTTACGCGCTGGAGGCAAAAGCCAAAGCCAATATGGAGAATGCTTTTGCGTCGGCAGTGGCGCAATTCAGCCCGCAAGAACGCAAGACACTGGCAAAATTCCATGAAATGGGGCATCATCACCCTCAATGGCAACATGAGGGATGGTCACACCACAATGAGGAAGAGTCCTATCATCAACCGGAAACAGACTAATATCACTGGGGCAACGCTTTCTTTAGTAAAGAAAGCAATACCGGCAGGAGCACGTGACGAGGAAGATGACTCACAGTTACTTGAAGGTGTAAGTGAAGGTAATCATGAGGCTTTTGCAATATTGGTAAGACGCCACAGCGAGCGTTTCTATAGGGTTGCTTATAGGTTTACAGGACGGCGGACGGAAGCAGAAGACATAGTGCAGGATGCATTTCTGAAGTTATGGGAACGCCCTGGATTGTGGCAGGCTGATAGAAACGTATTATTCACCACATGGTTTTACCGTGTTGTTGTGAATTTATGCCTCGATCAGCATAAGAAAAAGCGGCCGCTGCAGTTGATAGATGATACAGGAATTGAAGATGAGCGCATTACACAAGAAGGAGTGATGCTGGAAAATGAAAGGCAGAAGCTACTTGATAAACAGATTGTGTTATTACCCGAACGCCAGCGGATTGCCCTTAATTTATGTTTTTATGAGGGCCTGTCTAATCAAGAAGCCGCAAGCATTATGGGGCTTCGCCTGAAAGCGCTTCAGGCACTGATAATGCGGGCAAAAACAACATTAAAAGAACAATGCAGATTCATGACCGAAAGCTAAAACTATGAAAAATGATCAGAAAAAACTTCGTGAATATCTTGCCTGCTATGGCTCAGATATAGAATCATGGCCTGCGGATTTGCAGGGCGTGGGCTTCCAAGCACTGCGCCACCCCACGGATGCTGCTTTATTTGAGGAAGAAAAACGTTTTGAGCAGCTATTGAATAAACGCCCGCTGGAAGCTGCCAGCAGCCGGCTCGCCGATCGCATCATTGCCGCCGCATACAGTACGGTGCGTTTTTCTGAAGAGAAATGGCAGTTTACGCAATTCATAAAAGAATTTAACCCGGTAGCGATTGCCGCTACACTCATTATCGGATTTACTCTTGGATTTGGGCTGGTATCTCCTATGACCTTCAACCAGCATGCTGCTTCTACAGAGAGCTATTTAGATGAAGATGGAGCTACATTATGACGCGCCGCATTAAAATTA
Organism: Alphaproteobacteria bacterium; assembly: GCA_013288985.1. Lineage (GTDB taxonomy): Bacteria > Pseudomonadota > Alphaproteobacteria > Rickettsiales > JABCZZ01 > JABDAT01. Next base: position 29,997 of record JABDAT010000008.1, on the reverse strand, counting down.
TTCTTATTACCTCGCTAGTGCTGAATATATTGCTGGCAGGAATAGGGCTGGGCGCATTATCACATTGTCTATTTTGGCCGGCTCCACTTTCCCATACTTTGCCGGAAATGGCAGCACAGCTGCCCGGCGATAAACGCAAATTATTTGAAGATACGATGCATGACGCGTGGCAGGATGTGGACAAACTGCATGAGCAAATGGTGGAAGCCAAAAAAGAATCAGGCCTGATTCTGTCCGCCGAGCCTTTTAATGCAGAGGCATACATGACGCAAATTCATCATATGGAAGATATACATACGCATATGAAGCAGCGTCTTGCAGAGGCTATCATTGAACTGGCTAAACAATTCACGCCGCAAGAACGCGCCGTGCTGACAGATGCCATTGCAATCTCAAAGCCAGCCACTGCGCAACCAAGCACTTCATCAACAGGCCTAGAAACGAAGAAAAAGTAATCAGGCTACGCGGCGTAAATAGAGCCAAAGGCGCGTAGGCATAATAGTTTTTGCCAGTCGGCGCAAAGGCGTAATCTGTGAAAACTTTCGTATATAACGTCCCGTTAAACCTATGCGGCCGCGCTCCCAGGGGTTACCCGTATAGGTAATGACCGGGGCATTATTCGCACGCTTGTGCAGCTTTTCGATGCTGCGTTGGAATTCTTCCACAGGTACAATCGCTTTCATATTACAGATGCTGCAATATTTATCCAATTCGCCGGTAAGCAGCTCGCGGCGCAAACGCATGGCGACTTCACCATTATAGACTTCCTCAAAACTTGTGTTTTCATTAATCACACCCAGTGACAGGCCGGTAAAACAGCATGGCCGTACTTCGCCATTGCCAAGAATCTGGGCATAAGCCCAGGGATCCGTGCATGAACGGGTTTGCCCTGCGCCCGGAATGGGTGCATAGGTGCTGCGTCCCCAGCCATCTCCTTTGGGAGCGCCCTCAATAGGCGCCGCTGCAAAGGATTGCATAATATTCTTTTTTGCAGTGTTGCCAGTTCTCGTTTTCATAACTTTCTTTTATTTTTTTGGCTTCGCTGATTTCTTCATAAAACATTTCATCAATGGCTTCACGTATGCAGGCCAGCACATGATGATAATCGCTGACGCTTACCAGCATTTTACAGCGCGAGTAATCCGCCGACTTGTCAAGAAATTGGCAGAGCGTGCTTTTTAACAACTCTGTATAACGGATTTTTTCTTTAACTTCGTGGTATATGTTTATGGATATTTCAGTATGTATCGCCCCAACGTATAGGGAATTTTCCCAATAGTCAATATTGGGCAGTATCTCAGTTTCAATCCTTAATGACTCCCTCACTGTCATCCCGTGCAACAAGGTCAGTTAAATCACGGTATGACGGAGAAGAAAAAAAATTTAAACTGAGACACTACCTTAATATTCTTTGTGAACAGCCCGTTCACCGCCGGGGAGTTTTTGAAAGATTTGGTGGAATAACCTGCTGGGCATGCATTAGCTCATCTGTTGGCTTCTGAATGCTGCCCTCAATATGCATCGCTTCCATCTTTTCTATTACCGGCAATTTTCTACCATCCGGGGATTCAACATGGATATCCGCTACTTTCAACCGCCCAGCGTCTACAGTCGCTATATCCAGCGATTTAAGCAGCCCGCCATCACTTCCAAGAAATATTAGTATGTTCTTATTATAAGGATCGCTCTCCAGAGTAACCATCTGAGTCTCCCTAGGTGCGATAATCATATCACTTTTGGGATTATAATCCCAAAAAAAATCCCTGCTATCGGCGTGCTGGGGATCGGCATGAATTACAATGCGGTCACTATGTTTAGGGCCGCCAGTGAAAACCGTGTCTTCTGTTCCGCCAACCAGCGTCTTATGTCCCCCGTTACCATTAATCGAGCCGTTGATTTTTATCTCAAGTGTACCAGGCCCCGCCGCTCCCTTAAGATGGCCTTGGCTGATAATCACTGTTTGTATCTTGCCCATTACTGATAAATAGGTCGAGGGTCTATCCTGCGGCGAGATTATATTAGAACCTTTGGAGAGATCTAATAAATCTTGCAGGGCAACGGGCTTGCCATTGAGTGTACTGAAATCAAGCGTATTATTTCCACCCGTGACCATAATCGTCTCTGCAAGTTCATTGGTTTTATCATTATTTATCCATATGGTAGTGGCACCATTTGGATGGCTAACGATATCATGGAGGCTCCCCTCACCCAACGTATAAACCGTATCGCTTGCATTAGCCGGAGGTGCGCCGAATTCACGCTTGAGCGCTATTTCATCGCCAAGCATGGGCGTAATAGGATTCATTGCAAATCTATAGGACATAATAGTAACGCTGTTATCAATACCAGGCGTATACTGCTCTCCTATAATTTTTGTACCGGGCAAGGGCCTGGCAAAGCCCGGGTCAAAATCATGGGAAAGCCCTACAGCATGCAGAATTTCATGCTCCATTGTAGAGGGAATAAGAGCATAGGATTTATCCAATACCACATGGCAAAGCTCTGCATGCCCTAATACATTATCTTCTGATGCCATATGGCCAGCCATGGACCCTGCCCCCTTATCATAAACCGCTTCATCCGACAGATCAGCCGTAGAAAAAACTATGCCTATAGGGGTTCCATCAGGTCCTGCCGGCAATTTATCACTATATTCAAACTGAAGATTTACGCCACGCGCTATACAGGCCAGTGCATATTTTGCCACAAGCTGCTCATTGGGTGTCAAAACTTTTGTTGTTCTTTCTTCACGCGTTAATACACCTTCCTCAGATGGCATGGCTTGCGTGCCGCCATTTGCATCATTGACAAAACTTCCATTTTTCTGAAGTGCTTTGTTAGCCTCAACATTAAAAGAATAATATATCGTAGTAATACCGTTCTGCTTAGATTGCGGCCATGTGTTGCTGGCGGTGCCAATTTCATCAGCAGCACGGGCCTGAGGAGGATAGGCATCATTTACAAACTGCCTTATCTTAACAAAAGTCTTATGCCCATGCGGATCATCATTGGTTATAAAATACCCCATCTTTGTTCTGTCCGCCATTCTCTTGCGGTGAATATCTTCCGGGTTATTCAAGATATTTTGTGCAACAATTGCAGCAGCGTCCGGTCCAAGCACCGCCTCAAGGAATTCAGGCCCAACTTCAGAAAGTGTTTTATCCTTCACAGCTACAATAGCCATATCGCGCAATTTTCTATCATCAATGAATCCATCTGAGCTAAGAACAGACGCAAGAGGAACATGCTTAAAATATTCGCCCGCTATTGCGTTGGCTACAGTAGTAATGCCTCTTTTCTGAAGAAGCGGAACAACCCCATGATCACTGCTAATAATAGAAAAATAATATTTCAGAACACCGTTTGCATCATCAGAATTAGCAATAGCATCATATATGGAAACGCCGTTCTTAACAGCCCGGGAGGTATAGTCTTTTCCAAAATTTATGGCATCATCGGCTAATGCATTGAGCACATTCTTTGTTTTCACAGGATCTGCCACAAGCCCTGAACCAGGGGTAAGTATATCTCCGACAGTGAATTTTGATCCTGCTAAATAAAGAAACGGCCCGGCATTAGATAAAAGTTGTGATGCAAGAAGGCAGTTTTGCTTACCACCTGCTTTATCGTATTGGGCATCATGGGTTCTCTCACCAATAATAATGCAGAATAGGTCTAACTCCGGCTTAGCTAGATCACCCAATGGCACTTTAGAAAGTACTGCCGCATATGCATTATCAATATTCTGTTTTTTGGGAAGACCATTCCCATCAAACATATCCTTTAATTTAGCATTATTGGCAAAAGACTGTATAGCGGGATGGACAGCTTCATTCAAAAACAGGCTATATAAGCCTTTATTAATTCCCATATTAGCAGCAGCCACAGCGCTATCCTGTTTTAATGCATCTGCAACGGTTATTCCCTGCGCCGCCATTTTAGCAATTGCTGCAGGGACGGCATCATTAATGCGACTTTCAAGCTCATAATTATAATGTGCATTTTTATCGATGCATTCGCTTAATCGCGTATTCTTATACACTGCATTGCCCAGAGGGCTCGTCTGTAATAAATTTTGTTCGTAATTAGTGCCAGATCCAAACCCAATGTCTTTTAACACTCCTGCAAAATGCGGATTAGTAAAAATTTCATACATCGTATGATCGCCGTATTGTATTACGTCCTGCCTTACAGCCTCCTGCTGCTGTTGCTCTTGTATATTATAGTGTTGTATTCTTGTGGGAGTTGATGCTGGTGGTGTTTGTGCATTCGCAACACCTCCAGCCAGAAGCGGTGTCGTCGCAAGTATAGTACCTACCTGAAGTTTTGTCAGTAAAGACGGCTGGGCCATAATATCCCTATTGATAACGAGATATTATATCCCATAAGTATTTATTATTTATTAATACTTGAGTGTAATATCTTTATAGGGGTTATATAATTCTATATAATAAACAATATCATATAGAATTACTGGGCGTTTGCCTGCTCTGTATGTGCACCCATTTCTTCGAGTGCGCGGACAATGGCATAATTACCGTTTTTAGTGGCAATCTGTAATGCTGACATACCACCAACATCGACCACATTAGGATTTGCATGGCGCGCAAGCAGCAATCGTGTGGTGTTAATGGCGTTATGCTTTATCGCAACTAATAAAGGCGTATTGCCGCCTTCATCCATCAACTCCACGCTGCGGCCAGTATTAAGCAACGCGCGCAACCCATTAATATTGTCATGTGCAGCTGTGATGAATACGAGCTTATCATAATCGCTCTGGTAATACGCCACCGGCAGATGATGATTCAACCGATCATAGGATTTCTTATATATGGTATCGGGCAGGCGCTCCATGCGGTAATACGTGCTGGCTGTTGACGGCGCCATCACATGATGCGCGACCTTTTTATACTTAGGCTTTTTAACGCTGTCGTCTTCCGTTTTAGAGGACGTATCCGAGGATAGCCCTGCTGAAGCATTGTCTGCTGGTTTAGCTCCAGGCGCTGGAGGTGCAGCATTACTACCGGTGACAGCAGGCAGCGAAGGCAATGCAGGTATGGCAGAAACCGCCGCATTATTTTTAGCATCCTGTGAACCCCCAGACGCTGTGTTGGGATCCTGAGGCAAGGCACCCGGAAAGATAGAAGAGGCAGAAGGCATATCGGGCAGTTTAGGAAATGATGGGTTAGGAGACGGTGCGGATGGCACAGTGACTGTCGTCGCAACAGCAGGAGTTGTATTGGCAGAGGAAGCAGCAACCGGCAGAGGTGCCGGAGCCGTATTAGCATTGGATGGCAGCGGCGGCAGTGCAGCTGTTTCAGCAGCAGGCAAAGGCGGCAGAGGCTGCTGTGCAATTGCCGCAGTGTAACTAAACAACATTGCGCCAAATACGCTTAAGTAAAATATCCTTGTTTGCATAGGTTTAATCCTACCAATTTTTTATTGCAGTTTTATGACAATGCGCCTTTTTTGGCGGCGAAGCTGGAGTATCTCACAATAAAAATTAATGACTGGTTAAGAGCCCTGCCAAAAATGCCCAAACCATGATTAATAGGCCTTTATTTAGCAAACTGGTGCCTAAAAGTAACAGAGTGCAGGCGGAGCGCCATCTTGGACTTATTGAGAAAAAAGGGGTGTGCGCTGACGCGTTTTTTGCTATAATGGGCGTCCGTTTTGCACAAAAACACTATTTTTCAGTACATTAAAAGACTTATGCAAGAAGAGCTGGCACAAATTAAAAAACTTGAGGCGCTTACCCTTCAACACCAAGAGTTGAATGATGTGATTGAAAAATTAAGCCAGGAAAAATTCCGGGATGATTTTCAACTACACCGCCTGAAAAAGGAAAAACTGCTTGTGCGCGACGAAATCTGCAAGCTCCAGGACGCCATTTACCCTGACATTATTGCTTAAATTATTCTTATTCCACTGCCCTTTGCCGCAGATAATGATCCGCAAGCACGCATGCCATCATCGCCTCGCCCACCGGCACGGCGCGGATTCCCACACACGGATCGTGGCGGCCTTTGGTCATGATGTCGGTATTATTACCGTGAATATCTACTGTCTCTACCGGCGTTAATATGGAACTTGTCGGCTTAATGGCAAAGCGCACCACTATCGGCTGGCCGCTAGAAATGCCGCCCAATATGCCGCCTGCATGATTGGAGAGGAATTCCACTTTACCCTCTTTCATGCGCATGCGGTCGGCATTGTCTTCACCGCGCAGTTCAGCGGTTAACATGCCGTCGCCAATTTCCACGCCTTTAACGGCATTGATGCTCATCATGGCGCGCGCCAGATCGGAATCGAGCTTGTCGTAAACAGGCTCTCCCCACCCTGCAGGTACGCCTTCAGCCACCACTTCAATCATGGCGCCAACGGATGAACCGGCTTTGCGGATACCGTCCAGATAATCTTCAAACTGTTTTGCCTTTTCCTTATCCGGGCACCAGAACGGATTGTTATTCACCTCATTCCAATCCCAGTTTCTGCGATCGATTTTTTCAGTGCCCATCTGTATCAATGCGCCGCGAATCGCAACATTCTCCGGCAGGATTTTACGGGCAATCGCACCCGCTGCCACGCGCATGGCCGTCTCGCGCGCCGAAGACCGTCCGCCACCGCGATAATCGCGAATGCCGTATTTCTTCCAGTAGGTATAATCGGCATGCCCTGGGCGGAACTTATCCTTGATTTCACCGTAATCCTTGGATTTCTGGTCTTCGTTATGGATAATAAGGCTGATAGGCGCCCCCGTAGTCATTCCTTTAAAAACGCCGGAAAGGATTTTTACCGTATCGGCTTCTTTACGCTGGGTGGTAAAGCGCGATTGTGCTGGCTTGCGCTTATCCAGATACTGCTGAATATCGGCTTCGCCAAGCTTTATGCGCGATGGCACGCCGTCCACAACGCAGCCAATCGCCTCGCCGTGGCTTTCACCCCATGTCGTAAAACGAAAAATACTGCCGAAGGAGTTACTGGCCATTACTTACCCGTGGTTCTGGTTTACAACCGCAATATCGGGCGCATCGACGCGTTTCATTCCCACCACGTGATAGCCGGAATCGACATGCAATACTTCGCCCGTTGTTCCCTGCCCTAAATCTGATAATAAATAGAGCGCCGCGCCGCCAACATCATCTAAAGTGGTGTTGCGCTGCAAGGGAGCGTTGAGCTCATTCCATTTTAGAATATAGCGGAAATCACCGATGCCCGATGCTGCGAGGGTTTTCACCGGACCGGCGGAAATAGCATTCACACGTATTTTATCGCCGCCAAGATCCGCCGCCATATAGCGTACACTGGCTTCAAGCGCAGCTTTAGCAACACCCATGACGTTATAATGCGGCATAACGCGCTCGGCGCCATAATAGGTAAGGGTAAGCAAACTGCCACCATTCTTCATAAGCGGCGCCGCACGTTTGGCAAGGGCAGTGAACGAATAGCATGATACATTCATGGTCAGGGCAAAATTGGCCGGCGATGTATCCACATATTTGCCTCTCAGCTCATTTTTATCAGAAAAGCCAATAGCATGAACAAGGAAATCCAGATGCCCCCACTCCTTAGTGAGCGTGGCAAACACTGCATCCATAGAGGCTTCATTGGTAACATCGCAGGGTAACACAAGCTTGGAGCCAATACCGTCAGCAAGCGGGCGCACACGCTTTTCCAAAGCCTCTCCCTGGAATGTGAAGGCAAGTTCTGCGCCTTGTGCCGCTACGAACCGTGAAATGCCCCAGGCGAGTGATTTATCATTGGCGACCCCCATAATAAGGCCGCGCTTGCCTTTCATGAGCGTACCAGCGGGAATAGTGGATTCTTTTTCTTGTGTCTCAGTCATTTTTTTAAGCCAATAGTATAATTAATAAGGTGCGATATTGTCGCGAACCCTACAAAAAACATCGCGCGCCCCTCATGTCAAGCATAAGGGGCGGCAAAGGTTAATATATTGGTAAATTTAAAATTGTATGCGGCTATTAGGCTATAGAGGGTTTGGCAAAGAAATCCGCATTCCCAAGCGCCTGAATCATGGAGGCTTTCACGCGCCTTACATTTTCAAGCATTTTGGAGTCACCCGCCATTTCCACCACAACCTGGAAACGCGTGAGTTCCATAATCTTTACAGCGCATGCCTGGACGCGCGAATAACCATATTCAATCTGCAGCCCTTCCGCTTCTGCATATACAATATCGGCAAACACGTCGGCTTCGGATTGTTCCAAATCCCCTTGAGGAGAGACCAGTTTCTGATCAAGAATTTTTGCCAGATGCGTTCTGGCTTCCTTCACTGCAAGCCGCGCTGTTTTTTTGGTAATCGCTTTGGGGTCGGACAGCATTTTATGCACTGCCTGCTGCGAGATAAAATCAATATTTTCAGATAGAATGCCTAAAGTCGTACCCATAATAATCCTCCGTTAAAATCACTGAAGCTTTACTCTAACTAGAGTATACATTGGGTATGTTAACGTGTGATGACAACAATATGAATATTCTGTGACATAAGTATAAAGAAAGGGCGTGTGATTTTTTTCACACGCCCTTTCTTAGTCGTCTCTTAAGTTGGCAGAAAATTACTTAATGATTTTCCATGAGCCATCATCCTGACGGCAGGCTTTACCGTAAGCCTGTTGTTGCTGGCCGCCTACATCAATAGTCTGGGTGTATTCACGGCAATAGCTGCCATCCGCTGTCTGATAAGGAGCTTGCGGAGTAATAGTTCCAGAATTTCCACTGTCCGGATTTCTCCATGGCAAGGATTGGCCCGGCTGCGAGGTTTCCAAAGCCTTCTGCGCAGTCTGGTTAGCGTAATTTGCATCCGCTTTATCCAGTGACTTGCCAATAGAGTTACCTGCAAATGCACCTAACAAGGCGCCAGCACCCGTGGCCACCAGTCTTCCGTTACCGCCACCGATTGTTGAGCCGATTACCGCACCGCCGACACCGCCTAAAACAGTGCCGATATCTTGTTTGGAAATGCCGCCAGTGTCTTGGCCTGCACCTGGAGGTGGCGGGTTACAGCCTGCAAGCATGGTGGTAATGAGAGTAATGGAGAGGAGTTGCTTGAGCTTCATAATACGGTTCCTTTTGCGATGAAAAGAGGGTTAAAATAAACAGGATATTATTTATAAGGCGACATATATTTTGATACAGGCTATTTATTCCATAATGTTGATATGTTATCAATAGAATCATCGTTAAATCTTCATTGCAAAAAATTCATCTTGAACATTTATAACACAACCCACAAGAGCGCATCCGATACGCAACAATCCCCTGCGGAAATCGGCAGGCTGATGCGGCGCGCCTCCCTTTTCTCCCTTATGGTGGGGCTTATACTGATGGCGCTTAAAGCGGTCGCCTGGTCTTATACAGATTCGCTCAGCATCATGTCATCCCTTACCGATTCCATGCTCGATGTTTTTGCCTCCACCATGAATTTTGTTGCTATACGCTATTCGCTGCAACCGCCTGACGCAGAGCACAGGTTCGGACACGGCAAAGCGGAAGATCTGGCAACGCTTGCGCAGTCCACGTTCATATGCGGCTCGGGCATCTTTCTCATTTTCATAAGCATTAAGCGCATATTCATGCCTGAACCCATATCCAACAGCATTATCGGCATTGGCGTCATGTGCGTATCCATTGTATTGAGCATAGCGCTTGTTGCTTACCAGCGTCATGTAACGCGCAAGACTTCTTCCGGGGCTATCGCCGCCGATGCGCTGCATTACTTCATCGACTTTCTGACTAATATTGGCGTGATTGTTGCCCTTATACTTACCTCGTCATTTGGCTGGAAAGCCGCCGACCCCATCATTGCGCTTTGTATTGCCGTGTATATCATCTTCGGCGCATTCTGTATCGGCTCCAAAGCTTTCCAGAATGTTATGGACCGCGAATTCTCTGATGAAGAACGCGCCAATATTGAACGTATTATTCTCTCGCATACCGAAGTGCAGGGCGTGCATGATCTGCGTACGCGTAAATCCGGCATTTACTGCTTTATCCAGTTTCATCTCGATCTCGATGAAAATATCAGCCTGAAACACGCGCATGAGATTTCGGATAGCGTTGAAGCAATGCTGATGGAGGCATTTCCGAATACGGAGATTCTCATCCACCAGGATCCCAAAGGCGCTGATGACCAACCAAAGCAAAAATACGCTTAAAAATTAATATTAACCTAGTCCGCCACCAAGATTGCCAGATGATTGTATTCTACCTCTACTACTCCACCTAATAGGCTCAGCACCATTTACAGATGGTTCCGTCACCACAACACCATCATGGTAAACCCTGATAGGCTCCGGCACTTGCGAAGGATCATATTCGTTATAGTGATGGGCACGCTGGCCTGCTACTAAATCACCATTAGCATTATAAATCGCATGGGCGGGAACACCGGTTGGGCTGCCAAATTCGTCCTCCGGGTCATGTAAACGCGCTCTATCATCATAGTGCCATTCACGCTTTGTTCCATCCTGAGCGTAATATACAGTGGTACGCGAACCGCCGTTAATTTTTTCTTGAACTATTCTTAGGCCATTGGCAGAATCATTCGACCGTACGCCTAGCCATTTTCCCGCTTCATCATGGTAAATTTCGCTTCCATCAGTCTCAGGTCTATTAAAATGCCGCACCTCTATTGCCGGATGCGCCGAACCTTCGGGATGCACATTTAAGCCATTAACGTAATATTCCCTGCGTACTCCACCATCAGAAATCTTTTGCACGGCAGGAACCCATGTGCCATCGTCTTGACGAGGAGAATCAATTACCCCATTACGGGTATAGGTAATGGTTTTCCTGTTTCCTCCCAGCGTATTTTTTTCTATTCTATCCTCCACATCAAATCCTTCAAAAGCTTTATCAACACACAGCTCTTTATATGCTTGCGTATCCCACGGCTTAGGCTTCTCCTTAGCTTTTTCAACAGGGTATGGAGGGGTGCCAACAACTTCATCTCTAAATATTACATTACTATTAGTATGATACTCAGAGTATAAATCCCCTTTCCCATATAATTTTTGATCAGAAAAAAAGCCTTTTAGACTTACTTTTCCGCCAAGTTCACAGTTTTCAATTACTGATCCCGAACCTACACTGGCATTTCCGCGGACAACGGAATTATAGACAAGCGTCTGATGGCCAATAGAAGCATTTTCAGCAATAATGCATCCGTTATAAATTGGAGCGCCATTCTCAATTGCAGGAGTTCCGCAAATAATAGCCCCAGGCGCAATATAATGAAAATCAGATATATTCGCTAATGCCGTTTTTTCTACCCAACCTCCCATGCTCTCTTCCCGGCCGATATTATTCCAACGTACCCAATCATTTGGATCATGACTGGCTATGATGTGATGCTGTTGCAGCTTTTGCAAAAGCTCTTCAAAGGTCATTGCAGCATCTACAGCACCATAGTCTTTGAATTCCTGTAATGTGCCCTTAAAATCTAATTTACCTGATGCATTAAATTTCATAATTTTCTCCGATTATTGTAATGCAATAATAACAAGCATAAGACTAAAATAGTGTTAAGATTGAATGACATTTACTCAAAATATTGCTTTAAATTATAATAACATCTAATTTATGTTATTATTTGTAATTACCATTTACTTGATGTATTAATAGCCAAATGAAGACTGTTTCTCATTTTCCGGTCGCAATAATTGGAGCAGGCCCCGGCGATCCGGAGCTGCTTACACTTAAGGCTGCGCGTTTGCTGTCTGAGGCGGAAGCGGTGGTCTATGACCGGCTTATCCCTGACGCCATCCTGGATTTGATTCCCAAGGGTGCCACACGCTTTTTTGCCGGGAAATCCTGTAAGCAGCATGTCATGACCCAAGATGAAATCAATGAATTATTAGTAGCCCTTGCAGGTACCGGGCGCAGAATCGTGAGGCTTAAAGGCGGAGATCCTTTTATCTTTGGCCGCGGTGGCGAAGAAGCAGAATATCTAGCCCAACACCATATTGCATTTGAAATTGTACCGGGCATCAGTTCGGCTTCCGGCTGCAGTGCAACCGCCGGAATTCCCTTAACCCACCGGGGCCTGGCAACGGGAGTGAGCTATATTACCGGCCATAGCAAAGAACCTGAATTGGAACTTAATTGGCAAAGCCTTGCCGACCCCAACATCACGCTGGTTATTTACATGGGATTGGCGAATCTGGATTTAATCGCGCGAAAACTTATAGAGCACGGCCTGCCTGCTGATTTTCCTGCAGCCGCAATCGAGCAGGGAACCACTCACAAACAGCGCGTTCTCATCAGCACATTACGCAATATATATAGTGATACGCAGGCTGAAAAGCTCGAAGCCCCTACCCTTATTATCATAGGTAAAGTCGTGCAGCTTCATGACAGATTACATCTTCCAAAAGCAAATGAAGAACCCGCACGTATAATAGTAAAAAAGCTAAGCCAAGCTTAATCTTCTACTTCAACGTTATCGCCTTCAAAAGAAAGGCCGGTCTTGCCGGTGGTGGCAACCGAGAGATGCTCAGCAGCATCGTCATTAACCTGTGCGCCTTCTTCAGCAAGCATTTCCTGCACTTCAGCCGATTTGGATGAGGGGCGCTCAATGCGTTCAATCATCTGTTTTCTGCAGAAAGACTGGATAACATCTTCTTTGGTCTGTTCCAGGTCAATGGTTCTGTCGGCGATTTCACGCAAAGACACCACGGCGTCTTTATCGTTATCACGGTCAATCGTAAGCGGCGTACCGGAGGCAATCTGCTTTGCACGTTGTGTTGCAATAATCACAAGTTCAAAGCGGTTTGGAATATGTTCGATGCAATCTTCTACGGTAACGCGAGCCATGTTTTCCTCCAGTAATAATTAACCCCTGCCAGAAGGCAGAGTATATGCGTTCAGGCGCCACGCAGGCTGCGCTCCCACTTGGTCGCTAGTCGTCGCTACGCTCCTCCTTTTGGCTAAAAATAGCCGTCCGGATATATTCAAGGCGCAGAACATAAGCATTTTCTTGATAAATGCAACGATTTAGTACAGATTATTGCCCCATGAGCAATATTATCGCCTTAAACGAGAAAAACGACCGCAAACTGCCCAAACCCGACTGGATTCGCGTTAAGGCGCCAGTTTCGCGCGAATACCAGGGTACGCGCGATATTATCCATAGCCTGAAACTCAACACAGTCTGTGAAGAAGCGGCCTGCCCCAATATCGGCGAATGCTGGAGCAAAAAACACGCAACCGTCATGATCATGGGCGACACCTGCACCAGGGCCTGTGCATTCTGCAATATTAAAACTGGCGTGCCCGGCGCGCTTAACCCGCATGAACCTGACAACCTGGCTGAAGCCATTGCCAAACTGGGATTAAGCCATGTGGTGGTCACATCCGTTGACCGCGACGATTTGCCTGACGGTGGTGCGGCGCACTTTGCCGAGTGCATTGCCAAGATACGTAAAACGTCTCCGGACACCACGATTGAAGTGCTGACGCCTGATTTCCTGCGCAAAGATCACGCCATTGCTATTGTCGCTCACGCGCATCCCGATGTCTATAACCACAATATCGAGACCGTGCCCAGGCTCTATAAAACCATTCGCCCCGGCGCACGTTATTTTAATTCTCTCCATCTTTTAAAAACCGTAAAAGAACTGGAGCCTAGCATTTTCACCAAATCAGGATTGATGGTGGGTTTGGGCGAAAGCAAAGACGAAGTGCTTCAGGTGATGGATGATCTGCGCTCAGCTGATGTTGATTTTGTAACCATAGGTCAGTATCTCCAGCCCACCCCTGCGCATGCACCGCTTCAGGCCTATATCACGCCCGATGAATTTGAGTATTACGCACGCATGGCGCGCGCAAAAGGCTTTTTAATGGTCGCCTCCTCGCCGCTCACGCGCTCATCCTATCACGCCGGTGAAGATTTTGAGATCATGAAAAAGGCGCGTGAGGCCCAGCTGGCCAAGTCACCGGCAGATGCGTCTTAGACGCAGAAACAAGCAATTGGAAAAAATAATTACATTGCTCACTACTCTGTCATTCATTTGATTATTAACAATAATATTAATTATTGTAATAAATAATTCTTTAATAAATTAATAAATTTTATTCTCTATTAGAATAAAATTAAAATATGGCAAAACCGAAAAAAATAATAGCGCGTACTCTCGCATGGGGAAGCGCGCTTCTTACTTTAGGAACTGGGATTGCGATCAAAGTTTCCAATAATTTTACCCCTCCACTTGAAACACAGAGAGAAACGATGCCAGGCGGCCTGGGGGTACTCTTGGATTCTGATTATTCAAAAATTCATCCCCACGCAAAAAAAATCAGGACAGAATACGGTGTTTCGCCTGAAATAGTACAACAGGCATATAGCGCATCTCAAGATCATACAATAACCAAGCCACCTTCAGGCATTGATATTTTTTATAATGCTTACAGACCGCGTTCAGATGCTGAAATCAAAAAATTCTTAGTTACAGAAGTTGAAAGAGCCTATGCTCTCACTATTAAGCCAAAGGATATTTTGAATTCAAAACAGCTGCACCAGCTGGAAGAGAGTGAACAACCTAACTTCAGTAGCCAGTTGCAATCGCTTAATCCCCAAAAACCCATAGGAATTTTTCTTTATAACCAGCTTAAATTTTCAGATGTTCCTAAAAACGTTTCAGCAGCCATCCAAGACATTTCAAATGCATCCCGTAATAATATGATAGAAAAGATGCATGAAAATTATGGCAATAATATTATCGTGCTTGGATGATGTATCATTGAAGGGATTGCACGAATTCTCGAAGCAATTCAATGCTAAATTTGCGCAATCCAATCCGCAGGTGCATATTGCAATTGTCAGCCATCATGGCAATCACATCTATGCCGACAATTATTTCGAGTATAGCGATAAGCAATTTGCAAAGTTTCTGGAATCCATTGCGGGAGAAAAGAGAGCGGTAATTTTTGCCTGCGGGCCCGACAGCAAAGAATACCATATTAAAGGTTTCGATTATGTAATTATCCCTAGTCCCGATGGCTCAACCCAGGCAATCGATAGTTTAAGCCCTAAATTTTTACCCGCATATGCCGAGGCCATAGATTGGATGAGAGAAAGTGGCGACCCTGCTGTCATCAGAAATGATTTTGATCAGGTAAGCATAGCCAATAAAGAAACCAACGAAATCACGGGAGCCATTTTCGATAAAATACTTTCCAGTTACTATACACATGTACCTATACCTGAAGATACTTATCATCTCCCTGTAGTAGTAACGCCCTTGCAAACGCCTTCCCCTAAAAACCCCTCAGTATTAAAACGATAATAATTAAGCATGGCAAAAGTTGTCTGGCTATGAGCGCCTCTGCTATGCTACAAGCATCCGCCTCAGGACTATGTGATCATTATTAATTAATACAGTAAATATACTATATGTACGACGCCGCGCGGGTGGAAGCCACTATCGAGCTATTAACGGAATGTGAAACGTCGTGGAAGAGCGCAAGGCCGCTGCCTGCCGATATTATCATCAATCATTATTTCAAAGCCCGGCGCTTCATCGGCTCTAAAGATCGCGGCGCCATTGCCGAGCTCACCTATTTTATTATCCGCAACCGCGCTACACTACGCTGGTGGGCAGCGCGCCATAATTTAGATTCTCCGCGCGCGATGGCAATCGCCGCATTGGCGCTGCAACATAAAAAAACACTTCCCGATCTGCATAACATATTTAACGGCGAGCATTTCTCGCCTGCTAAATGCAACACAGAAGAAGCTGCATTTGCCAAAGCCATTGCTGGTCAATCCATGCTGCACGAAGATATGCCCACACATGTGCGTTATAATTATCCGCAGTGGATTGAAGATGAATTGCAATCTTCATTGGGAGAAAACTGGCAAGAGGAAATTGCAGCGCTTAACGTAGAAGCTCCTGTGGATTTACGTACAAACACATTACTTACAACGCGTGAAGATTTACTCGAAGGGTTAATAAAAGAAGGATATGAAGTTGTCCCTACTCCGCTTTCACCGGTCGGCATTCGCATGCAATCACGCGCGCCTATTTTTACCAGCGAGTATTTTAAACGCGGCTGGTTTGAAATGCAGGATGAAGGATCGCAACTCGTAAGCCTGTTGCTCCCGGCAAAAGCTGGCGACAAGATAATTGATTTTTGCGCCGGCGCTGGTGGAAAGACGCTGGCTCTTGCCGCAAGCATGCAAAATAAAGGGCGCATTCTCGCCTGGGATACTTCAAGCAAACGACTCGAACAGATGGCGCCGCGATTAAAGCGCGCCAAGGTCGATAATGTTCAGCGTCATGTCATAGAATCGGAACATGATGCTTTTATTAAGCGCCATAAAGATTCCGCCAATGGCGTTCTCATAGACGCTCCGTGCACCGGAACAGGAACATGGCGGCGCAACCCCGACTTAAAATGGCGCTCTAACGCAACGCACTTGCAGGAAATACTGGATATCCAAAAACGCATATTGGAAAGCGCATCGAGGTTGGTAAAAGTAAATGGCTATCTGCTTTATATAACATGCTCCGTGCTTGAAAGTGAGAATGAGCGGCAGGTAGAAGCTTTTTTGCAATTAAAGAAAAATTTCAGGGTTGTTTTGCTGGAAAAAATATGGAATAACTTTTCCCAGCAAACAATGAGACAGGGTAGCATGCTTCATTTAACGCCGCATAAAGACGGCACTGATGGATTTTTCGCTTCCCTGCTGCAACGGTACGAATAGACAAAACCATACGGGGATTTTGTTGTTTTTAACGTTTGTTGCTTGAGCTGTTTCGATGTTTTCAGCTTAAAGCGTCATTGCAACAACAGAGGGTAACATCGGATGATGCATAGCAAAAAGACACGTTTTACTAAGCAGTTTAATGCAGCGCTCAAACGACTCTTCCACGCACGCAATATCATTATTATCTCCGACCATAAGGTTGACCATGTTCCCTTAAGCGGAATCATGCAGGTATTATTGCTTGTTGGCCTGCTCGGATTCTTCTCCGGCGCTTCTTATATTACCGGCAGCTACATGACTGCGCGCTCCGCCATCAAAGAAGATGAAAAGAAACTGGTAAAAACCGCTATTGAAAAAACCCATATCAATGAAGAAATGGGCATGCTCAAGCGCGATCTGCTCAAACTTAGCCAGAATGGCAAAGAGCTCAATGCCTACAGCAAATTTATTGTCGATCAATATGCCAGCGAGGCCACGCAAGATAAGGAAAAATCCGACCAGTCCATGGCCCAGCTCTCTAGTGACAACCTGTTTGGCCAGAACAATGATAAATTGCAGGAACGCAATTCGTATCTTGAAACACGCATACAGGAAATTAAAGATGAAAATGATCATCTGGTGACTGCTATCCGTGAACGCACTGACAAGAAAATTGCCTATTTTGAAGATATCATCGACATGACCGGGCTCGATTCCGGCAAGCTGGAACATATGGCGACATCCGGAGCGGCCAAGAATAATGGTGATATATCAAATGTGGCACCTACAGAACCGCTGATAGAAGATACAGCTAAAAAAGACGGACATAATAATCATAGCGAAAATCAGGGCGGTCCCTTTATTCCTTATGACACCGCGTCATTTAATGATTCGGATCGTGAACTGCTTGCCAATGTTGACAGGCTCGTCCTGCTGCATGACATAGTGGAAAAACTGCCATTAAACCAACCTATTGCTGATGCGCAGATGACAGGCCCCTTCGGCAAGCGCGTTGATCCAATCAATGGCCGTTGGGCCATCCACCCAGGCCTCGATCTCGCCGGTCCGATGGACGCACATATATATAGTGCAAGCTCAGGCAAGGTTATTTCTGCCGGCCATAAGATTGCTTATGGAAACATGGTGGATATAGATCATGGATTCGGCATCGTCACGCGCTATGCGCATATGAGCAAAATTCTTGTGCATGAGGGTGATATAGTGCATAAGGGCCAGCAGATAGGCGTGCAGGGAAGCACGGGGCGCAGCACAGGGCCTCACCTGCATTTTGAAGTGCGTATTAATGATCGCCCGGTGAATCCCGTAAAATTTTTACAAGCAGGTGAATATGTTCTCGAAAACTAATAAATCCGATGCCGCTGCCCTTGCCGTAAGCGCGGCCCAAACTAAAAAATCCATCCCTTCCGTTATTTCCGCCGATATGCACATATTAGGCAATCTGGTCGGCGACGGGCTGGTGGATGTTGACGGCTCGATTGCAGGTAATATCAGAGCAGAGCAGGTAACTGTTCGCGCTAATGGTAAAATTACAGGCGATGTGGTTGCAGAACGCGTACATGTATACGGCACTGTGCATGGCCTTATACGCGCCCACGCCGTTCACCTTTATTCTTCCTGCCATGTAGAAGGTATCATTATTCACCAGACATTATCAGTTGAAGACGGCGCATTCATCGATGGCAAATTCAAACGCAATGATAAGCCTTTTGACATCAAAACAGACAATACCGATGATGAAGGCGATAATGATGGATTTATTGAATCCTTAGGCAGCAACAGCCTCCGTCTGATTGGATAGCATTCTGCTTTGCGGCCAGCTTTATAGCCCGCTTTATATACAAAGCATCTGTTTATGACTCTCGTTTCTGTTCTTGTTCCTGCCTTTGCCGCGCAGGAATTCATTGCCAGACCTGTCTTAAGCGTCATTAATCAAACCCATGCGCAGTGGGAGCTGATTATCGCCAGTGATGACGGGGCAGACTATCAACCCATTCTCTCGGCGCATGGCATCAATGATACGCGCATATATTTTACATCGACAAGCCACGTACAATCAGGCCCATCTTCTGCGCGCAATGCAGCGCTGCAGATAGCCAGTGGTGACATAGTCGCCGTGCTTGACGCCGATGATGCATTTGCCCCGGATAAATTGGAACAATTGCTGCCCCATGTTATCGGGCACGGCGCCGCCACTTCGGATATACGGATTATTGAAAGCCAGAGCTTGCATGAGTACCCGTCACTTGCCAGGCGATTTCCGGCAAGGCTTCTTACACCTCAGGAATATATTACGGCCAATCTGCATGCATATTCTATTCTAATGTGGGATCGCAGACGCGTGAACGTACTGTGGGATGAACAGGTTCCCTGTATGGAAGATCTGATTTTTGGTCTTTGTATGTATAATAATCTGGAGGGTATTTATTACGAGCCAGCGCCGCTTCATCTCTATTATAAGCACCCTGGCTCCATTACCAACCAGACCAATACACTTTCTCACAAAAGTGACACGGCGCAACAGATGATCAAAAGCTGCCAGACACTTATTAAACGCGCCGAGTGCAATCAATTGCAAATCACTAACAAAGCAGTGAGCAACATGCTTATTCACTACTTAAAACATTTTATTCAGCTGGAAGAAAAATTCTTTCAAGAATCGGGCGATGATTCTGTGATGGAATTTTATCATTTTATTCAAAAAAACCGTGATGCTTTTTATTTCTGGTAAAAGCCTAGCGGTATCTGGCCGGATCAGCCGGGTATACACCTAGAATAGTCACCTTCTTGCAAAAGAATCCCAGCTCTTCCAGGCTCAATTGCACCATGCGATCCTTGGGATGGCCCTCAAACGTTAAATAAAACTGGGCCGAGGAAGAAACACCGCCGGGAATATAACTTTCAAGTTTCAGAATATTGACGCCGTTGGTCGCAAAACCACCGAGCGATTTATAAAGCGCTGCAGGAATATTGCGGATAGTAAACAGCAACGTCGTCAGCACTTTTTCTTTTACCGGATCGGGATCAATAGGATCGCGGGCAATGGCAACGAATACGGTAACGTTATCTTTGGCATCTTCAATATGCGGTGCAAGATTAACCAGGCCATAAAGTTCCGCAGCCAAGGCAGATGCAACTGCAGCCTTGCTGGTATCATTCCACTGTGCGACGTCTGCTGCAGCGGTTGCCGTATTGGAATAGGTATGCGGCGTTAATTTTAATTCACGCAGATGGCTGCGGCATTGCATCAAGGCCTGAGGATGCGAATAGGCATCTTTTACACTTGCAAGCGTTGCGCCTTTGACAGCCAGCAGATGATGTTCAATCGCCTGGAAATGCTCGCCAACAATGTGCAGGTTAATCTTAGGCAGTAATTGGTGAATCTCCGCCACCCTGCCCGCTTGCGAATTTTCGATGGGAATGAGGCCTAACAATGCCTGACCATCCGCAACCGCCTGAAACACGTCCTCAAAAGAAGCGCAAGGCAGAGTCCGCATATAGGGATATTTCTGGCGGCAGGCCAAATCGGCATTCGCCCCCTCCACCCCCATGAAAGCAATGGTATTATCGGGATCCAGCTTTGCAGTTTTCTTATTTTCTGTAGTCATTGCTAATATTCCTCGAATTGCCGCTTCTTTCCCTGTTGGTAGCTCAATATGCCCCAAGATGCAAGACGAAGCCTTTAGATATTAAGCATTTATTAATGTTGGCCGTTTATTATCAATTTATAAATTATATATCGTAATTATGTCTTCAAAATCTTTAAAACGCGAACCTGTCGAGGATGAAGAATTAGCTTTGCTCAAAGCTATCAGGAGCGGAGACATTGGTTTTGTCCGCAAATATGCGAAAGAAGACAACATAACAGTTGATAAATTATATCATACTGAAAGCAAAGAAATTCCTCTTAGGGAATCGGCTCCACTTATAGTAGCACTTAATAATAGGCAATATGAAATAGCAAAAGTTTTACAGGAAAACGGTGCGAATAGCAGAGCGCTGACACCAGAGCAGATTGCCTGTGTTTTCAATATGTATACCGGTAAGGATGGTGCAATCCCTCACTACGGCAAAATATTTATTGATACGGTTCCACTCAACATATTAAGTAAGCTGCTTACTGATCAGATGGATAACAATAATCCATCATTATTGTGTTATGCGTTAGATCGTGGCGCCGATCTGGAAGGCATTGCCTTCATGTACGCCGGTGATGGCACTGTAAATGGCAGAAGATGTTTATATGCCATAGCCACTCATCCTAAATATCCTATTGAAAAAAGGATGATACTAAATAGATTAGTATTACCGTGTCATTTAAGTATAGACGGCCATGGATTAAGCAAAGAGGATATAGGTAATGCGGGTGAACCCAATCCTTTTGCCTGTATGGCACATGTTTGGGACTTTATAGATCACCTGCCTATTAATAAGCGGCCATCCGAGCCAATCTTTTCCTATTACAATACACATCAGTGGGTTCAGAAAAGTCAAAAACTAGCTTCCTATACCTCAGAAGATGCCTCCGCCTCCAAAAAAATTAATGATGCGTGGGATATGTTTCGTTCATACACAGATCAAGTCGTGTTGCCTTGCATCCGCTATCACATACCAGCCGAAATATTCGCAAATCTTCATGTCGATAATATCATCAAAATAAGAGAAATAATCACGCTTACTCTTTTTATGGAAGAAATCATTCCTGATAAAAATTTCTCTGAAATTTTACAATTATCAGATAAATGGCATGAAAAACGTACTATTATGGATGCCGATATACGCACTGTTCCAAGTTATATTGGCGATTGGCCTGCATTGCTTGCAGACAGAGCCCCGCTCAAAGTTGAAGATACAATTGCTGAAGGCTGGACTATAAAAAACACCGCCAATGGAAAAGAGCTTCAGCATATAGGCGATCTGATGAACACCTGCATTGCTGGAAAAACGGAAGAGTGTGCTAATGGATTATATCATGTATTTACATTCTATAATCCGCAAAAGGAGCCTTCTTCTACATTGAGAGTATCTGTAATAAAGAAACCGGAACATGTTTCTGAGAATATTATTGCCATCGCCGATTCTCCTTACGCATTTCACATTGAAGATTATACAAATTTTGGAAATCGCCGCGATTTTTCAGAAGGAGATACAGCGGCGTATAACTGGCTGATACAACAACTGGAAACCGGCAAAATAAAAATTCAGGCTCATCCCAAAAAAGAAACCAACGATGAGTTTTTGAATATTCTTGCTATAGAAAGAATGGAACGGGTCATCGGATTCCCCCTGTTTTCATCCGATACAGAAATGCTTCATAACAATGCTTTTCATATATGGGGGCATGAAGCGCTTGAGCCGACGGATAATATTGTTTCCGTTTTACCCGGCGTTGAATTCAATCGCAAAACAGCATTAACTACACATACTTATCGCCATACCGGCCCGGATATTAGCAGCAAACATGGCAAATACATGGTGCCTGAAATATATCGTGGAACATCGGCGAAAACTTATCATTATGCCAGCGGGCAAGATAAGATGTTGCGCAGGATTCTGGCAGAAATGATAGGTGAAGAGCATCTACTTCCACCTGAACCATATGAATTACCATGGGGATTGCGCGTCAGCCAAACACCAGTAAATGAAATTGGGAACGCCAAGGAAAGTGCCGAACAACGCCGATAACTCAATAAAACTTTGTTGTTTACAGTAATCAACCCTTTGATTGAAGCGCCTTCATATAATTGCTGCGGGCTCTTGAAATCTCTTCGCAGAAGCCTCGTGAATTTGATGATTGGCCGCTGTCTGATATTTGTTTTTGTGTTATTACATTGGCCGTTTCAGGCTGGCTGGTACTATCACCTTGATATTGTTTGTTACGTTTTTTTATAGCAGGCGGCAAATCCTCATCTGCACAAGGTTTATATAACTGTGCAGCAACCCTTACTATTCTTTCACGTTCTTCAAGATATAAACCCTCTTCTAGCATGCTTTTCCAAACGGGTGTTCGCCAGACAGGCCCACTAAAACCACAAACTCCGGATCCGGCTCCTTTATACTCTTTATAGCCACCCCCTACCTTGTGGGTTAACTCCTTGCTAGAAACAACACCACTAATCTTTCCTTCTGTAAGCCCTAAAAGCTTGAGATGCGCTTTCTGCGCTTCCTCATAAAGTAATGGGGAAGCATGTTGCTGCTTCAATAACGTATCAATATGTTGCCTTGTATTATTGGCCAGATCTTTTGCAAATCCGTCTACATATTCCTGCGATATGTCCTTGCCAGCAACATAATTTTCTAATTTTGAAGAATCACCGTGATAATACGCCAGAAAGAATGCATTGAGATGATCCTGTTCAATAGAGGTGTGGTTTTTTATCTTTGAAAAATCGTTATCATAATACGCCGCAAGAAATGCAAGCACATGCTCATCTGTAATATCATCACATTTAACCATCGAGCCTCGATCCAGAACAACAGGAACATTGTGACCACTTTTGTCTTTTACAATTGCTATATTGCTTAGTTTGGGATCAAAGAAAAATTCTCCATCATCACACCACATATCCGCCACCAGGCGGCCGGTAAGCTCTTCGGTCCAATCTTTCAGGCGTTTTTTGAACTGGTTATTACCCTCATTCGCTTCTCGTCTAACGTAATGCTCTGCAATGCCATCATCGGATAATATCTCCGCCAATGTATGCACTTTTGGAAAAACTTTAATACAGTACTCATCATCCGCAGAACTGATTATATCTATAGGTTTTAATATATGTACATTTTCAATTCCTATATCCTCACGCTCAAGTCCGCTTGATACAATACGGATCATCTGATGATCGTTCGCTTCTAAAATAACAGCATCTGTACCTTGCTTGCTTATACGTGATACTCTTCTAAAACCCGCCTGTTTCAGGGGTCCGTAGACGGATGAAAATTCACGCTCTGACGCCATTATCGCAACTGTACTATTGGAACTAGGCGCATCTTCTTTATGAGAATTGGTAAGCCACACAACCGTTTTATCTACAGGATCAAACAAACTATAATCCGTAGGTAGAAAAGGTGAGTTGGCAGTTTGTTTCATAAAAACTTTCTTATCTTTTTATGTCTTGCTTGGAATAGTAAAGCATCTCTACACTTTATTACATTCCTCTACATTAGCCCACCTTATTCTTATGAAACTTATATGACGAAAAAACATTAATCATCTGATAAATATTACTTTTAATGGAATCCACCCTATCAATGTCCTTATGAGGGAATTGCACAAGATCCCTATAAAGCATTAGAAAAAATGCTTATTCTTTAATAAGAATAAAACGAAAATCCTTGTTTTTTAGTGTTTTTCTCCCTATCTCATCTAGATGCAAAAAAACTGGACCATAGATAGCTGGCGCGACCTGCCCATCAAACAGCAACCCTTATATCAAGATCAGGGGAAGCTTAAAGCGGTGGAAGAATCTCTGCGCACATTGCCGGGAATCGCATCACCCAGTGAAGCGCGTCACTTAAAGCGCGAACTCGCAATGGCATCGCAAGGTAAAGCATTCCTTTTACAAGGTGGCGACTGCGCTGAGAGCTTTGCTGAATTCAGCGAAGGCAATTTGCGCAACTTCTTCCGCGTAATCTTACAGATGACCGTAGCACTTATGTATGGTGCAGGCTGCCCTGTAGTCAAAGTAGGACGCATTGCCGGGCAATTTTCCAAACCGCGTTCCGACGCCATGGAAAAACAAGGCGGCATTGAACTGCCGAGTTACCGCGGCGACATGGTCAATGCCATGGAGTTTGATGACGAGGCGCGCGTGCCCGATCCTGAGCGCCTTCTGAAAGTCTATTATCAGTCGGGTGCTACGCTCAACTTTTTGCGTTCGCTTGCAAAGGGTGGCTATGCATCATTGCGCCAAATAAGCCGCTGGAATATGGATTTTGTCGCCACCTCCACACAGGGCAAGCGTTTTCACATGCTCGTGGATCGCATCAATGAATGTTTGAGCTTCATGGAAGCGTGCGGCCTGCCGCTGGATGATATGGAACAATTAAGCGAGGCAAGTTTCTATACTTCGCACGAAGCGCTTCTGCTTGGCTATGATTCAGCACTCACGCGCGTAGATGAAAGCGATGGCAAACCTTATGTGACTTCCGCCCATATGTTATGGATTGGCGATCGCACACGCTCGCCGGACGAAGCGCATGTAGAGTTCCTGCGCGGCGTGGCTAATCCCATCGGCATGAAGGTCGGGCCCTCCATGACCAAAGACGCGCTGCTTAATCTTTGCGATATCTTGAATCCTGATAATGAGCCGGGCCGCCTGACGCTCATCTCACGCATGGGGGCGGAGAAGATAGAAGATTTGCTGCCGCCGCTGGTGCGCGCAACACATGAAGCCGGCAAAGCCGTGGTGTGGTCGTGCGACCCTATGCATGGCAATACTATTAAATCCCCCAGCGGGATTAAAACACGCCGCTTCACCGATATACTTTCCGAAGTGCGCACCTTCTTTGCCATCCATAAACAAGAAGGTACGCACGGCGGCGGCGTGCATTTTGAAATGACCGGACAAGATGTCACGGAATGTTTAGGCGGCGCGCAAGCCATCTCAGAAATGCATCTTGCCGATCGTTATCACACGCATTGCGATCCGCGACTCAATGCATCGCAAAGTTTGGAACTCGCATTTCTCATCGCTGAAGAATTAAAAAAGAAAAAATAATTCCCCGTTTTTCTCTTTTGCATTTTTGTCACACTCAAATATGAAGTTATCGCTTTTTGCATTTTTCGTAAAATGCGATCCCGATGTTAATAGAAAATTTACACTTTGATGTTTTAACTGGTTGTGTTGTTTAACCTATAAAGGAGACTACCCATGTTAAAGAAAGCAAAAAAGAAAACAGCCGTTAAAAAAACCGCTGCTAAAAAAGTTGTTAAAAAAGTAGCTGCTAAAAAACCCGCTGCTAAAAAGATTGCAAAAAAAGCGACTAAAAAAGTTGTTGCTAAAAAGAGCTCCAAGCCTGCCATGAAGCTCGTTGCTAAAGCTGCTGCAGCCCGCAGAATTGCTGCATTCCGCGCTAAAATATAATATCAATAAACTCTCTTCATTGACTTAAGGGCTCTTCGGAGCCCTTATTTTTTTGCTTGTAGAAATACATCGCTAAGGATTAGGCATGAGAACATGGAATTTAATCTGACGCTTATTTTTATATGACTAAAAAACTTAATCTGATTTTTATGGGCACACCGGAATTTGCATTGCCAGCACTTGGCGCAATTCTGGAAGCAGGCCATAATATTATGGCAGTCTATACTGCATCACCGCGCCCGGCACATCGCGGGCAAAAAGAAACGTTGTCCCCGGTTCATCAATTTGCACTTTCAAAAAATCTGCCTGTCTATACACCGGCAACACTTAAGAATGCGGAAACGCAAACACAATTTAAGAATCATAATGCCGACGCGGCAATTGTTGCAGCCTATGGTTTGCTGTTACCACAAGCTATTCTTGACGGAACAAAAATGGGCTGCATCAATATTCATCCCTCTTTACTTCCGAGATGGCGCGGTGCAGCTCCCATTCAACGCACCATTATGGCGGGCGATAAAGAAACAGGCGTGGTGATCATGCAAATGAATGCCGGACTTGATACCGGTGATATGCTTGCCGTCCAGCATTTTACTATTCCTGATGGAACAAGTTCAGGCGGGCTGCATGATACACTTGCCAAAATTTCTGCATCTTTGCTTGTTTCAACTTTAGAGGATTTGCAGAAGGGAAAAATCATCCCCATTGCTCAACCCGCAGAAGGCATTACTTACGCACATAAAATAACAAAAACAGAAAGCCGCATTGACTGGAATGAAACTGCAGATTCCATTCGCCAGAAAATATTGGGGCTTAATCCATCTCCATGCGCTTATTTCATGTATCAGGGTGAAACTATCAAGATTCTTGATGCGCAATTAGCGCCGCCATCCACTTTAAAGCCAGGTACGGTCACAGATAATCAACTGACAATTGCCTGCGGAAAAAATTCCATCAGGACTGTAAAACTTCAGCGCCCTGGAAAAAAACCTATGATGTCTGCTGAATTTCTCCATGGCTATCCTATTCCTTCAGGAACCGTATTGGAATAATCATGGCACGATTTAAACTTACTGTTGAGTATGACGGCACGGGAATCTCCGGTTGGCAACGCCAGAATGATCAGATGAGCGTGCAGGAATATCTTGAAACCGCCTTGCAGAAATTATCGGGAGAACACACTAAAATAATTGCCGCAGGCCGCACGGATTCAGGCGTTCATGCTGTGGCGCAAGTAGTGCATGCCGATATTCAGAAAGAAATTACCCCTTATAACGTGATGCATGGCATCAATTTTTATCTAAGCCAACTCACTCCCCAGATTATCATACGAAAAGCCGAATTGGTGGATGATAGTTTTCATGCGCGGTTTTCAGCAACGGGACGCTCTTACTTTTATCGCATTATTAACAGGCAGGCCCGGCTTGCATTGGCGGCTAACCGCGCATGGCATATTCCTGAATTGCTCGATGCCAAGCTTATGCATGAAGCTGCGCAAATATTAATTGGCGATCACGATTTTACTACCTTCAGAAGCACGCAATGCCAATCGCTCTCTCCTTTAAAAACATTAGAAAGACTTGATGTCATACGTGAAGGAGAGGAAATTCATGTAACCACTTCCGCCCGCTCTTTTCTCCATCACCAGGTGCGCAATATGGTGGGAAGCCTAAGGCTTATCGGAAATAAAAAATGGACAATATCTGATTTAAAATCTGCCCTCGAAGCCAAAGATCGCCGCCGAGGCGGTGAGATGGCACCTGCACAGGGATTATACCTTATGGAGGTTCAGTATCCTTAGTATTTTAGCGCGAAGGGCATAAGATTACTGAGTTTATACCATTTTAGGATTTTTCTTGATTCCAGCAGGAAATAAATAGAATTTAGGAAAGAAAGAATTAATACAGATGCATGACAATTGTGACAAATTTATATCAAATTGTATCTATCTTTCTTATTGAATTTTAATGGTTTCTATATGAATCCCTCTATAAATTCCTATTGTGCTTTATCCTCAATTATGCTAAATTCTCTATTAGCTGGAATCTCCAGCGTTCTTGTTAATGTTGGGAACATTAGTAATTTTATTTATGTGTCCCGGCATGGTTCATTGTGAACCGTAACTTTATTATGAAAGGTTTACTTATGGTTAAATTTATAGCTCTTATGAATGACGAATCAGGTGCAACCGCTATCGAATATGGCTTGATTGCTGCCTTGATTTCAATTGCTGCCATTGGTGCAATGACTACACTTGGTACCAAACTGAGCACAACCTTCTCATCGGTAGCAAGCTCACTTTCTCGTTAATTTATTATTTAATCATAATATCTACGTTTAAATATTATGATTGTTTTGAGTTTTACTGAAAGATTAGTTTATGCATAAACTTATAGCTCTTTATAAAGACGAATCAGGTGCAACTGCTATTGAATACGGCCTCATCGCCGCGCTTATTTCTGTAGCTGCAATCGGTGCCATGACTACGGTAGGCACTAAGCTAAGCACCACGTTCTCGTCCGTTGGCGGCAAACTAAGCCGTTAATATAGTTCTTTCGATAATACCCTGCCCCGCAATGCGTGGCAGGGTATTTTATTTCCACATAGTTATTTTATAAATGCCCCGTTATAATCAGATTGATTATTTTATATTTATTCAGGTTAGTAATTATGGGTATAGCTATTAGAATTTTAAAAGATGAGTCGGGTGCAACTGCTATTGAATACGCACTTATTGCCGGACTCATTTCCATTGCTGCCATTGCCTCGATGACTGTCTTTGGAACCAAGACAAGTACTACATTCTCTTCGGTTGGCAGTAAATTAAGCCGCTAACTATCTCTCTGCTGCAATACTCCAACCTCTGCACTATTTTAGTGTGAGTAAGAACAGCTGCATAATTTGATTGATGTGCAAGAGCGTTGGCATCTATGATGAACGCCAATATATAATTTGTCAGAGTAAAGCGGTGCTCTCCTTGCAAAAGAAAATATTACTGGCGCTTGCAGCTTTCTTAATCTTCCAGGCAATTGCTAATCTCATCAAATATTTCCTTGAGTTAAGGGATGGCGGCAATTTTGGCGCCGACTTTATTGTTTTCTGGCATGCTGGACAACACGTCTATCAAAAACAATTTTTAAACTTTTACGATACTGCCCTGTGGCAGAAAATTCTCAATAACCAAAGTCTTTATACGGCTTATCCTTTCCAGCCTTTTGCCTATCCTCCTACTATAGCGCTGCTGTTATGGCCTCTGGGAACACTCAGCTATAATACCGCCGTCGCCCTGTGGACGGTAATTCCACTAATATTATATTATGCTCTGTTGTTTCTCTTCGTAAAACCGACATTGAGAGATACGGATAAAACGACACGTAATTATATATATCTGCTGGTAGCAGCGAGTATGCTGCCTGCTATTTCCGCCAATATGTTTACAGGCCAGATTGGCACATGGATGGGGGTGTTATTCCTTGGATTCTTTTATTACGAAAGACGTTATCCGGTTATAGCTGGCCTGTGTATTGGTTTGATAGCGATTAAACCCCAGCTGACGCCGCTGCTTCCTTTCGCGCTTATCGCATCATCCCGGTGGCGTATTATTCTTACTGCTGCTTGCCTTATTATTACCATGATTGTTGTGACAACCGCATGGTTAAGCATACCTATTTGGGCCGATTATATGCACATGTCCGTGATATTCAGTGGGCTCATAAATAATAATGCACACTGGATCGGCAAGCTGGCCCCTGGGCCCTATATTGCCTTGCACGGATTAGGAGTGCCCGTTTCACTTGCAATAACCATACAAGGCATCATCTCGCTTGTTGCAGTGGCTGCCATTATTCAAGTATATCGCGATAAAAACAGCAATCAGAATATTCGTCAGGCGCTGCTTGCAGCCGGCATCCTGCTCGTTCCCCCATACAGCATGTGCTACGATACGCCTATACTGGCAGTAGCCCTATTGCCATTGCTGGCCTATGCCTGGCAGAAGGGCCTGGATAACCTGCTCGAAGTTATTGCCGTCATGGCTATAATCATTATGCCTTATGCACAGCCGCTGCTCTATAAGATAAACATCCCGTTTGGCACACTATCCCTGCTGCTGCTGTTTGCCGCATTATACCGCAAATATATCAATGAAAAAAGAGGTGGAAATACCGCTTATGCGTTTTCTACCGCATC
>JABDAT010000007.1 GCA_013288985.1 Alphaproteobacteria bacterium | reverse complement strand
ATCTGTATCGTGCTTCATTGTTTTAACGGCTGCCTCAAGTTCATCTTTTACTATCATGAGGCGGCTAAGTACATTTGGCTCTATAACATCTGTGGTAGTAATTGCTGTAGGAAAAATAGAGAGTGCGCGATCAAGATCGATTGCCTTGATTGCATTCTCTGAAAAATTGTTTCTTCTGAGTGTTTCCTCAATTTCTAGTTTGATTTTATCAGCGCTATATTTTGAATTCGAAACTGAAATAGCCTGCAATGCTGGCAAGGTTGCATCCGCGATATCGCTATATTGCTTATTGGCAGTCTCCCAAACTACATGGCTCGCACTATTTTTATAGTAGGCCGGATCAGGACTGCCGTTATTATCCAGCATGATTTTCTGGGTAACCATACTATAAAGATTGGTTTTGCCCAGATGAGGATAATCTGAATAATTTTCCAAATTAGTAATGCAGAATAAATTATGAAAGGGGGTGTTGTTTTCAAGGAGTGCCTTATAAATAGGTTCATTACTATGTTGCTTGAGCCATTCTTCTTCGTAAAAAAACTCCAGGGCTTTGCTTGCAAAAGCAGCGATATCTTTTTTAAGTTCGCTTTGTTCAATATGCATGTCGCGTTTTTCGTCACTGCCAAGATTTGAAAGACACGACATTATGTCATCTACGCACGTATCAAGCCGTGCCTGATTGGCAACTGAAAATGTACCATACTGAGGCTGATTCTGGGCTCTAAGCTCATCTTTGATGGCTTTTGTAATATTGTCAAAACCTGTTATTCTATCATTCGCATCTGCCATTGTAAAACCCCTGATATTATGAAGGCCGGTTATTCAAGTCACGTATTCTAACATAGTCCGGGCTAAAGAAATGTGAAGATTGTGTAACAAAGCTGCCGCTAACTTCGCATTGCAGCATTTAAAGCCGTTATAAATGAGCAAAAGTGTCGGATTCAAGGATACAGACAAAACTGGCGTTCAAAATGAATCCTGAAATACCTTAATAATCATCATATTAGGCATGTTTTGTAAATCTGCACTTTTTATTTGATTACTGCTTGACGGCAAGGGGTGATGCAGCTAAGTTGACAATCCTTTCGCTGCTCCAGCGCCTTCCAGCAAGGTTTTGGAAAGGAAAAGCGGGGGATTAACCTATAACTTTTTAGCCGGGACTTTTTATACATGGCACAACATAAATCAGCAGAGAAGCGCAATCGTCAAACGATAGCACGTACGGAAGTGAACCGCGTACGCGTAGGTCAGATCCGCACGATGATAAAATCGGTGGAAGCGGCTATTCTTAGTGGCGATAAAACAAAGGCTCAGACAGCTTTTGTTGCTGCAAAGCCTGTGATTATGAGTGGTGTAAATAAAGGCGTCTTGAAGAAGACAACGGCTTCGCGCAAAGTGAGCAGGTTGTCTGCGCGTGTTAAAGCGATAGGTGCTAAAGCGGCCGGTTAAACGTCTAATCTGATTTCATTTTTCTTTGAGTCGGCAACATGCAGGCGTTTCTGCAAACGCCATCTCTTTGCCTGATAAGCGGCCAGCATAGGCTGCAGCGATAAAAAACTGACAATAAATAAAAAAGCAGGAGTAGCCAGAATGGGGTTGATGACTATGGGTATCAATGAAGGGCAGGCCGCGCTTGCCTATGCGGGAGAGGTTTCCTCTCTTGAGGTCTGGGAACATTTAAAGAATAATAAAGATGCTGTGCTGATAGATGTACGCACTCCAGTGGAATGGACCTTTTCCGGTGAGCCCGATTTAGGCAGTATCGGCAAGGAAACTCTTAAGCTTTCATGGAAGGTTTTTCCTTCTTACGCCGTGAACGATACATTTTCCGCTTCGGTTAATGCATTGGCGCTTCCTAAAAATGCGCCGTTGTTTTTTCTCTGCCGCACCGGTGGCAGATCGCTGGATGCTGCCTGTGCTATTGCAGCGGAAGGATACACCCAATGCTATAATGTGACGGACGGATTTGAAGGTCCGCTCGATGCATCGCGCCATCGCGGCACCGTTGCAGGCTGGAAAGCATCAAATCTGCCATGGGGGCAAGCATGAGCGTTGCTTTCGCCAAAGAAAACACTGTCATTGAAAATACATTTGCCCAGAGCTGGGAACGTGTAAAAATGCGCCTCAAAGCCACGTTCGGCGAGGCAACCTTTAAAAGCTGGCTGAATGCGATGCAATGCGATGGCTATGAGGGCCGTCAGTTATGCATTACCGTGCCGACCCGCTTTATGCGCGAATGGATTACAGCGCATTACATGGAAGAAATACTGCGTTTCTGGAAGATGGAAGATGCATCGCTGCTTTCTATCGATATCCGGGTGCGCTCTGCACAAACAAGTATAAGTGCTAATGCCGCCAGCAGCGCAGCGGATGTGCCGATGCCCATTATATCCGGAAAACCGTATGGAGCTGCGCCGGAACGGGCAATGACGGTTCCTGCCATTGCTGAGCCTGTGGAATATTCAGGCGCGCCGCTTGATCCACGCTTCACATTTGAAAATTTTGTGGTGGGCAAACCTAATGAACTGGCGCATGCCGCCGCACGCCGTGTCGCGGAGAATTCCACTGTAATGCAAGGATGCAACCCGTTATTCATGTATGGCGGTGTGGGACTCGGTAAAACTCATCTCATGCACGCAATCGCCTGGCACATCCGTCGCACCAATCCCGAACGCAAGGTGATTTACCTCTCGGCGGAAAAATTCATGTACCAGTTTATCCGCGCGCTGCGTTTTAAAGACGCGCTTACATTTAAAGAGCAGTTCCGCTCTGTCGATGTGCTGATGATTGATGACGTGCAATTCATCAGCGGCAAAGATTCAACGCAGGAAGAGTTTTTTCATACTTTCAACGCGCTGGTGGATCAAAATAAACAGCTTATTATTTCCGGCGACAGATCGCCTTCCGATCTGGACGGCATCGAGGAACGCGTACGTTCGCGGCTCGGCTGGGGGCTGGTTGCTGATATTCATGCCACCACTTACGAATTGCGCCTGGGCATCCTGCAATCCAAGATCGAGAAAATGCCTGGCGTTCAGGTTCCGCCGAAAGTGCTTGAATTCCTGGCGCATAAAATCAGCTCCAATGTGCGCGAGCTTGAAGGCGCTTTAAACCGTGTCGTTGCCCATTCGACTTTGGTGGGAAGAATAGTGACATTGGAAAACACCCAGGAAGTGCTGCATGATTTGCTGCGCGCCAATGATCGCCGCGTCACGATTGATGATATCCAGAAACAGGTTGCCAGCCATTATAATGTCAAAGTGTCGGATATGCATTCGGCGCGCCGTGCACGCTCTGTTGCGCGTCCACGCCAGGTGGCGATGTATCTGTCCAAAAAAAATGACCAGCAAAAGCCTGCCGGAAATCGGAAGGCGCTTTGGCGGCAAGGATCATACTACTGTCATGCATGCGGTCAAAAGGGTGGAAGAGCTGTGCAAGATCGACAATGATTTTGCCCAGGACATCGAGTTACTGACACGCATGCTGCAAAGCTGAAGCACCCGTGATACTCAAGAAAATAATTCCTGTTATATATTCCTCTATAGGGTGGTGCAGGCGAGGAATAATTCTTTTGTTACCCATGTTTGTTGCTGCTTTTTTATACGTCTCCAAAAGCTTGCGGGGGAAAAGAATAACAGATTTATTAGCCGTGTTTGTTGCTGTCTTATACACCTCCAAAGGGTGGCGCAGGCGTGGAGTTGCGGTGCTATTAGGCATTTTGTCTGCCGCTGCGCTGCCGCCGCTTTATATTTTTCCCCTGCTTGTTCCTTCCTTTGCGGGCTTGTTTTTGCTTGTCTATGCAGCTGCCAGCCGCAGGCAGGCATTCCTTGATGGATGGTGGTGGGGGCTTGGGTATTTCACCGCAGGGCTCTACTGGATATGCATATCGCTTTACGTAGAGCCGGAGAAATTCGCATGGCTGACGCCGTTTGCTTTATTTGGCATTCCCTCTGTCGCTGCTGTTTATATCGGGTTGGTTACGCTGTCGCTGCATTCGCTTTGCAAAAAGAGAGACAGCAAGGGTGAATGGCAGGACACTAAAATAGGCATTAATCCATTATTCTCCGTCCTTGCTTTTGCGCTTTTATGGGTTGTGGCGGAATATTGCCGCGCGTATTTACTGACCGGTTTTCCATGGAACCTTATTGGCTATGCCTGGACGTTCTCTACGGATACACTGCAGTTTGCCTCTGTTGTCGGAGTATATGGGTTAAGCTGGCTTACGGTACTGGTTGCCACCATGCCGGTATTATTTGTATTGAGCAAAGAGCAGGCACGCTATCCGAATATGGCAAATGGGATATTGTTACTGGTGATAGTGATATTCGGCTGCTGGCGATTGCATCATTATCCCACCCAGTACACGCCGACTAAAATCCGCATCGTGCAGGGAAATATAGCGCAAAGCCTTAAGTGGGATCCCAAAACGGAACTGGCGGGCTTAAAGAAATATGCTGATTTGATGCACAGCCCGGGCCTTGGCGCGATACAGCTGGTAGTCTGGCCCGAAACTGCGATTCCCTATATTGTCCAGCCGGGATCGCTGTTAACGCATGATCTGGGCGCCATATTGCCGGCCAATACGATGCTGGTGTCTGGAGGGCTGCGGGGGCAGGGTGATGAAACCCATTGGCAGGCATGGAACAGCCTGTTTGTGATTAACCATATGGGAGACATTGTTGCGCAGTATGATAAGCACCATCTCGTGCCGTTTGGAGAGTTTATCCCCTTCAGGCGCATATTGCCTTTGGAGCATATTGCGGGCGGGCATGGTGACTTTTCACACGGGCCAGGTCCTGTGACTGTCCTGACCGGGGATGTGCCGCCCTTTAGTCCGCTTATTTGTTATGAAGCAATATTTCCTAATGAGGCCACGGATAACACGCACCGGGCGGAGTGGCTGCTTAATATCACCAACGATGCCTGGTTTGGTGTAAGCTCAGGGCCGTACCAGCATCTGCAGATGGCGCGCATGCGCGCAGTAGAGCAGGGGCTGCCGCTCATACGCGCCGCAAATACAGGAATCTCCGCAGCATTTGATCCCATGGGGCGCATGATTGATCATCTACCCCTTGAAAAGGAGGGGGTGTTAGACCTATATCTACCTAAAGGCACCCCACAATGGGCAATTTTTAGTAGATACCCCTGCAGTACCATTCTATTTATAATTGCCCTTAATGTGTTTTTTATAATTTTGTCCTATAAAACAGTGCGTAGGGCATCATTATCATCATAATTGTATTGATTCGTACCATAGTGGTACTATATCAAATTAAAGCGGTATATTTATTAATATTTGAGTTGCGTGAGAATTAAATGCCACATCCTGTAGATATTCATGTCGGAAAACGGCTTCGCTTGCGTCGGACAATACTTGGATTAAGCCAGGAAGCCATCGGTAACGCTATTGGGGTAACCTTCCAGCAGGTTCAGAAATATGAACGCGGGGTGAACCGCATGGGCTCAAGCCGCTTGTTTGATTTCTCTAAGCTTCTCTCTGTGCCCGTATCGTATTTTTTTGATGAGATGGAAAAAACATCTGTTGGCGCAACGGGCGTTGCAGAAGACGCTCCGGCCTTTGAGCATGACAGAATGTCCAGCCGTGAAACACTGGAAATGATGCGAGCCTATTACCGTATTGAAGATGCGCATGTCCGCAAGCGTGTTTTTGAGCTCATTAAAACGCTGGCTGAAGATAAGCCTGTTGATTAGCCTTTAGGCTATCTTTATTGGAGTGGTGCTGCCGAAATCACTCACGCATGCCATAGCTTTTGAATGTTTTATCTTGTGGCGGTTGCATAAGTCTTTGTATGATGCGCATCTAGTAAAATAGAACGCCCCAGAAATACTATTGTGCAGCATAAAAAAGCTAAATCTTACAATGATCTGATACTGAGAGTTATTCTTCCCTGCCTGCATTACGCAGGCGGATTGTTGTTATGTGCAATCCTGGTTTACGGTCATTTTTCGGTAACCGGCAGCCACACCTCCATTTACGATTTTTATTCGTATTTTCGTGCCGCGCAGGTAATGCATTTTGCACCCCATAGCCTGTATGAGGATTCCTTATATACGCTTTCATATGTGCCAGGCGTTGCGGCTTTTCTTAATCCGCCGACATTTGCCATGTTTCTGTATCCGCTGGGTTTCTTTACCTATCCTGTAGCCTACGGCTTATGGGTTTTGCTTAATCTGGTGCTTAGTTTCTGTATCCATCAGAAAATAGGCGTATTAGCTGATGCACTTCAGCTTCAGCATTATAAAAATCTGCTGCGCAGCCTGACGGTGGGAATATTTGTCTGGAGCTATGTTTTTTTAATGGGCCAGGCTTCTATTATTTTATGCCTTTGTGTCATTGCTTTTATTCAAGCTCTGCAAGAAGAAAAACGCAATATGGCAAGTTTCTGGCTGGCGCTGGCGTTATGTATTAAACCACAATTATTCGTACCGTTGGTCTTCTTTCTGGCAGGATATAGATGTTATAAAATATTGTTGTCCAGCGTCTGCTGGTCGCTTGCATTTGCTTTGTGCAGCCTTTTATTGGCTGGATATGACGTATGGATGCAATATATCCATCACCTTTTTACGGTCAATCACAGTGCTGGTGAAATATATGGGGCTTCCTTCGACCTCATGATAAATTTGCGCGGCATATTATATATGTTTTTGCCTGAAGAGCTATACTCCTGGATTGCCGGAATTGCCTTTGCCTCTTATCTTTTGATTATATTCGCCAGTGCCGCCATAGGCCATTATGCGGTGAATAAAAAGATGGATATTCAGGCGGTCATACCCCTTATTTTTATACTTTCGTGGTTTTTCTCGCCCTGGCTGCATCTGCAGGAATGTTATGTTCTACTGCCGGTTGCTATTGCAATAATGCCGCACCTGTTAGCGCGTAAGCAAACCTATGGACTGATACTGGCATACGCTATTGCATCATTTGGCTGGCATCCCGCCATTGTGCATAATACGCATCGTATTATGCTGATAACATTGCTTTGGCTTTCCTCTTCTATTTTTCTATGGGCAGGGCGTGATAAAAAACCTTACGGAATAAAGTCTGCAGCAAAAAATCCCTCCTCAAAACGGCGCGCCCATTAATGATAAATAAAAACAGCATCATTCCGTTGCGTCATATACTCATTATGCTTGGGTTCGCAGCCTTGCTTATGGCTCCTGCAGTTCTCTTGGGTTCTGGCGGTATTGATATGCATTACCAGAGCCTGCTCACCCGGGAGTTCTCAGCGCAATTCTGGCATGGCGACCTCTATCCCCGCTGGCTTTCCAATATGTTTGCCGGCAACGGAAGCCCTATCTTTTTTTATTATCCGCCGCTGACGTATTTTATTACGGCGTTTTTCATGTGGCTCAGGCCATTGGATGTTTTTGGCTATACTCCGATTGCCGCTTCGGCATTCCTGGCGGTGGCGTTATCAGGGGGCGCTTTTTACCTCTGGATGAGGGAAGAAACTGACAGCAGGGAGGCGGCGCTGCTGGGCAGTCTATTATATATGGCGGCGCCCAATCACGTTGCCCAGAATTTTTATTATATACTGCTTTTTAGCTCGGTATGGAGCTATGTCTGGATACCTCTTTTATTGCTGTTTGCAAAAAGACTGGCGTTTGGAAAGCCTTATGCGGTTGCAGGGTTTGCAGCGGCGCTTTTTCTGCTGGTGATGACCAATCTGCCTATGACGCTGATGTGCGGACCTATAGCGGTTGCCTATAGCATGCTTTTTTTCCGCAAAGACGCTGTGAAGAGACAGGCAATGCGCCTGGCGGGCGGTCTGATACTGGGGTTTGGCTTATCTGCAGTGTATTTGTTGCCGATGTTTTCATATATGGATTTTGTTACTCTGGATTTTCACTGGAATGTGCCGGGCGTAAAATATGAGAATTTCATCAGAGGTATTTTCTTCTTCAATTTTGATTATCTGTACTGCAATTTATATAAGGCATACTTTGCCGGAGCATTAATCCTGACAGCCGCATATTGCAAATATGCAGGACGCAGTCCTGTACAATGGTTTTTCTGTCTTGTCTCAGCTGCAGCTCTTTGCATGATGCTGCCTGCCAGCAAGTTAATTTGGGAATATATTTCCATATTAAAAATATTGCAATTTGCCGAGCGGCTATGGGTAGTGCCTTCTTTGTGCCTGGCAGTGTTGGCTGCATATACACTACCGCGCTTGCGGCTATTGGCGTATGTTTTGCTGGCTTTATATATACTGGTGACCATTGCCGTTGCTGCTGGCACGCGCATGACGCTGGAGGATTATCGTGTGCAAAACCCGGAAGGTTATGCGAATTATCAGCTTAACATAGAGCAGTATGCCACCTATCTGACCACGCCTGATTTATACACGCGCTATTATACAATGGAAGGATTGCTGGAAATAAAAGCACATCCCGAGCAAATCCAACTCATGAAAGGAGATGCGGCCTTAGAGATAAAGAGCTGGCACCCGCGTAATATTCTTCTGCATTTTAAGGCAACGAACCCATCGAAGGTAAGAATAAGGCAATTTGATTTTCCCGGCTTCAGGGCTTTTTTTGAAGGAAAGGAATTAGAAATAACGCGCGATGGGCATACAGGGGACATACTACTGGATATCCCGCCTGCAGAAGGCGATATTGAAGTTAAGTTAATGCCGTTATTGCCTGAGATAGCAGGAAAAATGCTTTCTATACTGTGTTTAGCAATAATATCGTTATTATTTTTGCTGGAGATGAAAAAACATACGCAGACGCGTGAAATTCTCAAAAACATCCCTAAAGGTTGGCATTAAATGGCGATTGTTGCAAATAGCATCATCCCTTTGCGCCACCTACTTATTATTGCGGGCCTTTCGCTTGTCCTTATGGCGCCGGCATTTTTATTGAGCGCGGGCGGCGCGGATTTGCATTGCCAGAGCCTATGGGTGAAGCTTTTTACCGCGCAATTCTGGCAGGGGGAATATTATCCGCGCTGGCTTCAGGATATGTATGCTGGCAGCGGCAGTCCGGTTTTTTTCTATTATCCGCCGCTGACGTATTTTATCACGGCGTTCTTTGCCTGGCTGGCTCCGCTGGATGCATTTGGCTATGCCCCTATTGCTGCGTCTTCATTGCTTGCAGTATTTCTTTCCGGCCTCACATTTTATATCTGGATGGGAGGGGAAAGCGACAACAAGAATGCGGCCTTGATGGGTAGCCTGCTTTATATTGCTGCGCCCAATCACATTGCCCAGAATTTCTACTACGCGATGCTTTTCAGCTCGGTATGGAGTTATGTGTGGGTGCCGCTCCTGATGCTCTATGCTAAAAAGATTGCGCGGGCGCAGCCTTATGCGATGGCGGGGTTTGCGGTAACGCTCTTTCTGCTTATTATGACCAACCTGCCGATGACGGCTATTTTTGGCCCGTTGGCGGTTGCCTATAGCGTGCTCCATTCTGTTAAAGGGCAAAGGCTGCGCCATGCGATGCGTTTAGGGATGGCAATAGCGCTGGGATTTGGGCTGTCGGCGATATATCTGGCTCCGGCTATTGTGTACCGGGCATTCACCTTTGCTTCGCTGCAATGGAAGACGACCGTGAATAATTCAGATTACAGCCGCAGCAATCTTTTTATGGGGTTTGATGCCACTAACAGCAAAGTTTATACGCTGTACCTGATTGTTTCAGTGATTCTCCTGTTTGTATACTGGAACTCTGTACCCAAAAAACCGGCGCGTTCATTCTTTCTTGTAGCGTCGCTTGCGGGATGTTTCATGATGCTGCCGGTGAGCCGTTTCCTGTGGGACAATCTGGCTCTATTGCAAATGGTGCAATTGGCCGAGCGGTTTTTTGCGGTGACGACGGTATGCCTTGCCTTATTTGCAGCACTTGCGCTGCCTCGCCTTAAAGTATTTTCTTATGCGCTTTTGGCATTATGCATAGGCATTAATGTTATTGTTGCGGTGGATACACGCCAAAATATGGAATCATACAAAAAGTCTGATCCCCAGCTCTATGAGAATTATACACTGAATATAGATCAATACGCCAACTACCTCACTACATTCGATATATATAAACGATACTATAGCGCAGCCGGACTGGCGGAGGTGAAGGCGCATTCTGAGAAGGTAGAGGTGTTGCAAGGCCATGCGGATGTGGAGGTAAAGATTTGGCGTCCGCGTGATATTGTTCTGCATTTTAAGGCAAGTGAGCCTTTCAAGATACGGGTGCGGCAGTTTGATTTTCCAGGCTTCAGGGCTTTTTCGGGCGATCAGGAATTAGAGACGGTACGCGATGAACATACCGGGCATATTATAATCGACGTTGCCGCAGGAGAAGGCGACATAAAACTTGAACTGACGCATCTATTACCAGAGATGATAGGAAAAATACTCTCCATTCTATGCGCGGCGTTAGTATCTTTATTGCTGTTGTTTGAAATGCGCCAATCGCAGAATAAACGCTTGACCTCCCGTTAAATCGGCATAGATTCACTTCAGTTAGTGGGGATTTGGTTCGCTTGCCGCCACGAAAACACTGCCTGGGTAACGCTTTTGAGTGTTTTCAAATTGGTCTAAGTGATGGACGGCGCTTCGGCGTCCAGAGCCATCTCCCTGTCTATGTTATATTTAAGAAATAAGGGAGACGCCTGTGTCGCAATTAAATTCCAATGAACGCCAGCATTATTTGTTCACCAGTGAGTCCGTGTCTGAAGGACACCCGGACAAAGTGTGCGACCAGATTTCCGATGCTATTGTGGATGCCTACCTCAAAGTCAACCCCGAAGCGCGCACCGCGGTGGAAGTGCTTGCCACCACCAACCGTGTGGTTATTGCCGGTGAAGTGCGCGGCGCCGATTCCATCAGCTATGATATGGTGGGGCAGATTGCCCGTGATACCATTAAACGCATCGGCTATATGCAGGACGGATTTCATTGGGAAGATGCCAATATCGAAGTGCTGCTGCACCGCCAATCGGCCGATATCGCCATGGGCGTGGATGCGGGCGCTGATAAAGATGAAGGCGCAGGCGATCAAGGCATTATGTTTGGCTATGCCTGCAATGAAACCGAAGAGCTGATGCCGGCACCTTTGTGTTTCTCCAGCAAAATTCTGCGTCTGATGGCGGAAGCGCGCCATGCGGGCAAAGAGAAACATCTGCGTCCTGACGCTAAAAGCCAGGTGACGCTGGTCTATGAACATGGCAAGCCGGTAAAGGCTGCATCCGTGGTGGTTTCTACTCAGCATGCGGCGGGCGTATCGCAAAAGGAAGTGCGCGAAATTGTGCGCCCTTACGTTATGCAGTCTCTGCCCAAAGGCTGGATGTGTGAAGAAAAGGATTTTTATGTGAACCCCACCGGTCAGTTTATCATTGGCGGTCCTGATGGAGACTCAGGCCTTACCGGACGTAAAATCATCGTCGATACATACGGCGGTGCCGCTCCTCATGGCGGCGGTGCGTTCTCAGGCAAAGACCCCACGAAAGTGGATCGCTCAGCTGCATATGCTGCGCGTTACCTTGCGAAAAACGTGGTTGCAGCCGGGATTTCCGAGCGCTGCACGATTCAGCTTTCCTATGCGATTGGCGTTTCCAAACCTATTTCTTTCTACGTAAACACTACTGGCAGCCAGGTGGATGGCGAGCGTTTGGAGAAAGTCTTGCAGGAGCTGATGGATCTTTCACCGCGCGGCATTCGCAATCATCTGAAGTTGAATCGCCCCATTTATCAACGCACCGCTGCCTATGGCCATTTTGGCCGCGCGCCAGAAGCGGATGGTGGATTCAGCTGGGAGAAGCTTGATCTGGTGGATGAATTAAAGCGCCATTTTAATTAAACTTGCTTATAGGCATCTTCGCCGTCTTTATCGCGTAAATGATCGAGCAGTCTGGGCAACAGAAAATAAAAAAAAGTTTCTCTTGCATAGATCGTAATATTGCAGGGCTTTGCTTGGAAAAGACCGTGTTATTTCCACAGCAAGGCCCATTTCCCTCGCAAGTGTTCCGCAACGCCTGACAATAAAGGCTTCGATGGCGGGCGATAGCACATTACTATGGCGGCCGATAGAAGCGGTTGAAAGCTTCTGCCCGTAAAGCGGTGTTGCCCATTCATTTTGCGCATAAACCCGGATGTCGGTAATAACTTCCTTCCAGATACTGTCGGGGTAAATTTTGCCAATACCCATATTTTCCAGCGCAGGAATTGCTTTGCCATTTACAACGTCGCTGTAATTTACCATAGACAGGCGGTCACCAAACTCGGCTTTGTTGCGGATTACAGTGCGGTAGATAGTATGGTACTCTCGGCAAAATGCATCGATTTCCCTATAGTTAAGAGAGGAACGATTTTTTTGCCGCCTGGTGACTTCAATACGCGACGCAATCGTATCGCGCGGATCGCGTATGGAAACGACAAACTGCGCCTTTGGCAGCAATCTTGCCAGGTGGTGAAAAGATGCGGTAAGCGATGGATCTTTAAGCACGAGCATTTGCGGCCTGCCGACGCGCTTCCATATTTTGGTAAGTTCCCGCCTTAAAATTCTTGCATGATTTTCAGCGAACTCTTCCTCTGAAGAAAAATAATGCCGCGTATGCACGTCAAAATTATCCAGCCCGACAATATACGGCGTGATAAATGCGCTGAAATAGCTGCATTCCCCGATATAAGGATTGGTCTTTTCCGAAGTGCAGAGCAGCGCATGGAGCACGGTGGTGCCGGAACGCGGCGCGCCGCCCACAAACACGGGAGTGAATTTTTCCACGAGGTCGTCCATTTCCGGGTAGGATGAGATTTTGGAATCGGGCGGCTCAATTTCATGGCGGTAGCCTGCAGGCGAAAAAATATTTAATACAACCATAGCAATATACCTTCTTAATAGTGCCGTATCACTATGATACGACGCAAAAGGCAAAACTCTTCGCTGACGGGAATAATAAAGATAAGATTTTGGAGGGCGGCGGAATTATCGCAGCCACTGCTGGGTAACCCAATCGGCGAAGGGCAGGCTGGATGTGAATGCCGGGGAGACGGCGTTTAGCACATGCACGGTTTTGTCATCTCCTTCGACGACGAAATCCTGCACCAGCGATAGTGTTTTTGTATTCAGCAATTGCGCGCGGATGCCCGGCCTGCT
This sequence comes from Alphaproteobacteria bacterium, assembly GCA_013288985.1. Taxonomy (GTDB): domain Bacteria; phylum Pseudomonadota; class Alphaproteobacteria; order Rickettsiales; family JABCZZ01; genus JABDAT01. The sequence goes on along the minus strand of JABDAT010000007.1, from coordinate 36,651 downwards.
CCATTCATTGAATTTGGAAGCATCCAGGTTTTTTGCCATTTCAAACGCATGCGCCACAAGATAGCGTTTGCTGTATTTACGCATTTCTTCCAGGGCGAAAGTGCGGAAGCTAAAAGAATTACGGGCGAAGAGTGTAATCTGCCAGCGCAGTATTTCCAGCATCTCATGCACTTTAAAATTGCTAAGCCCGCTATAATTTTCCCGCCAAAATGCTGGAATAGTAGAAGGTCCAATCCGTATGCTGCCATCAACACCGATGGCAAACTGTGTACCCAGAAAGGGTTTGCGCATATCGGGCACTGAATAAAGCAGCGTGCGCAGAGGTTTATCAGAGCCGGTATATTTCAGATAAATGCCTTTGAAGGGCAGAATGGTGAAATCCTGAGCGAAGCCAAAATCCTGGGCAATGTTGCTGGCGTAAAGACCGGCGCAATTGATAATCCTTCCCGCTTCAAAAATGGTATCGCCCGCAAGAATCTTATTATTGGCAATACGCGCGCGATAAGGGTGGTTCATGAGCATCCGCACGCCGCTGGCGACTAATTGCCCGCGCAGGTGCTGGCATATCTCCAGCGGGTCCACCGTTGCGGTGGTGGGCGAAAGAAGCGCCTGCTGATAGGTGCGAACATTAGGTTCAATAGCAATGGCCTGCTTTTCGTCAATCATCTCTACGGGCACGCCGTTCACGTCACCGCGGCGTTTAAGCTCTAATAGGCCATCAATATCCTGGGCATTCTTTGCAACTACTAATTTCTGGCAAGGATTGAGTTTGAGACCGTGCTCTTTGCAATATTCATGCATGGCTTGGTTGCCATCCCGGCAGAATTTTGCTTTGAGCGAATCGGCGCTATAATAAAATCCGGCATGCAGTACGCCGCTATTGCGGCCGCTGGCGTGGCGGGCAACGTCGGATTCTTTTTCAATTAAAGTAATGGAAGCACCGGGATGGCGCACTTGCAGCGAGCGGGCGATGGCAAGCCCTATAATCCCGCCGCCGATAATAAGAAAATCGCTGTTCATACATTGATCAATATACTGAATATATTGATATAATTATATACTAATAAAATGGTCGGAGTGAAAGGATTTGAACCTTCGACCCCTGCGTCCCGAACGCAGTGCTCTACCAGGCTGAGCCACACTCCGACATATGCATTCCCACGCGCTTGACAATTTTACGTACGGGAGGAAGCAGGTTAGTACGCTCTTTGCGTACAAAAATCAATTGTTTCAAGCAGCGCGTCTTTTTCCGGGCTTTGCGGGAATGGAGCAAGCAGTTTGCGTGCAGATTCACAATAGCTTTCCGCCAAGGTAATCGAATCAGTAATTGCCCGATATTTATTGATAATTTTCATGGCCTTCTCAAGGTCGCCCTCTTCTATGGCCTGGTCTTCCAGGGTGCGTGTCCAGAACTGCTGTTCTTCGGTTGTTCCACGTGCATAAGCGAGAATAACGGGCAGGGTGACTTTACCATCGCGGAAATCATCGCCAATGGATTTACCGAGCGTTGCCTGTTCCGCCACGTAATCCAGCGTATCATCCATAATCTGGAATGCTATGCCCAGCGCCAGTCCTATTGCGCGCAGCACATCTTCTTTGTCTTCCTGTGCGGAAACCACCGCGCCCAGTTCGCATGCGGCGGCAAACAGCGTCGCTGTCTTGGCGGTAATGACTTCCAGATATTCCTGCTCGGTGGTTTGCGGATTATTGGCGGTGGTAAGCTGCATTACTTCACCCTGGGCAATTACGGCCGAAGCATTAGAAAGAATGCGCAGCACTTTGAGCGAACCGTCGCTTACCATCAGCTGGAATGCCCGGCTTAACAGGAAATCACCTACCAGGACGCTGGCCTTATTGCCCCAGACTTCATTAGCAGTAGCGCTGCCGCGCCTTAGGGCGCTTTCGTCAACAACATCATCATGCAGAAGCGTGGCGGTATGGATAAATTCCACGCAAGCCGCCAAATGCACATGGCGCTCACCGCTATAGCCGCATAATTTGGCGCTAAGCAAGGTAAGGGCAGGGCGCAGGCGCTTGCCGCCAGCGGCGATAATATGGCGCGCGAGTTTGGGAATAAGAGGAACGCCGCTATCGATATGGCTCAGTATTACCTGGTCTACGCTTGCCAAATCTTTGCGCACAAGCGATTGCAGCCTGTCAAGAGTAGGAGATTTTACAGTGGAAGATGGTTGTGTATGTGCCATAGGCGGCAGTTTTAGCGCCTCAAAGCCTCCATGTCTAGGGAGATCGGCAACAACAGCCAGCTTAATATATAAAATAAACCTTATTTCTTTTTTATACTGCCTGATTTCCCGGTTTTTCTTCCGCTACACCGTGATGCCATGCGATCTATCGGCAAGTATCTCATCGAGCGGCTTGATGGGAAAATCCTTGGTGACCTGGAATGCAACGGAACCTGTAAAACCCGTCAGTTCCGCAGCATTCTTATACAGCATGATAATGTCCATCTGCTGTTCTTTGCTAAACGGGTTGGCGCTGCGCACTATAAGGTCAAATGCGGTGGTTTGTTCTTTTTTGCGCACCAGCCCGTCCATCTGCATGGGGCCCAGCTCAGAAAAATCTATCTCGACAACAAAACGCGTGTCGCCGGTAGCTTTGCCTTTATTTTGTTCTTTTTTGGAACCATCGCGTTTCACATACATGCGCGCCTGCTGGATTTCTTCCTGGAAGACAAAAGGCAGGAAAAGCATCTGCCAGTTGGGCGTCTGGCGTTCAGGCGTTGATGCAGGCGTTAAAGATTCCATCATGCTGTGAAGCTCGCCGGTAAGTTTATCCAGCAGATCCGTGCGCCCGTTTTGCTTGAGCGTATCAACCGCATCATCGCCGAGCAATTTTCGGCTATTGCCTTGGGCGACGGCAGCCACAAAAGCGGTGGCCGATGCTATGAATTGTGGTCCCAACTGCGGCAGGTTGTTCTGCAATGCACTTGCTGCAGAAGGATTGGCCGTACTAAGGACATTGATGATGTCGGTAAGGGTCTGCCACGAGGTGGCGAGTTCCGTAACCGATGCCGGAATGGAAGAGAAAATGGTTTGCGCAATGATACCGGCAGGCTGAATAGTGGGAGTAGATGGCACTTCGATGCTTACATTGGTGCCAGGCGCAAGCAATGCGGAAGCAGGTAAATTATCGGCTTTAATGGCCACCGACCCTTGAGGCGTTTGCACGACCACGATGCCTTGTGTGTAGGAAGCAATTTGTCCCGGTATGGGAGCTGCAGGTGCAGAAGATGTTGCAGGACTAGTTGCCGCAGTTGCAGGTGAAGCAGCAGTGGCGGGTGATTGCGGCACATTTTTAGTATAGGCGGCATAAAGCGGATTGGAAGGAGCATTATTCGCCGGCGTTGGTGTCTGCGCTGTCTGCGGTGAGGCTGTTACTGTCTGTGCCTCAGGTAATATGGGAGCGGCTGCAGGCTCGGAAGGAGCTGCCGCCTGCACCGTGGTATTGGATGATTGCGGCGCAGTTGCGGTTGGAGCAAGAGCCGGAGGGGTGGCGATATTCTGCGACTGCACGGCTGTTTGCGCTGCAGGCGGCGCGGGAAGAGTTGTCTGTGTTTGTATAGGCGACGCAGCGGCTTCATTGCTTGCGGGTTCTTCTGCAGGTGCGGCAGGGCCATTTACAGATTGAGTATTCACATTTGTCTCAGGATTACCGGCTGGTGCAGAAGGTGTTTGTGCAGGCGGGTTGGATGTTTGTGGTGCTGTCGCTTGCGGAGTGTTAGTAAGACGCACGACCACGTTTGTCCCGCTTGGCAATGTTGTATTGCTGGAAGTATCTGCTGAATTTGCAGTTGCTTCAGGCGTTGCCACCACCGTGCCGGTCAATAGGCTAATAGGTGTGCTTGGCTCCGTTTCGGCGCCGCCGCCGGCGCCTTGCGAAGCGGTAAGCAAAGCAGTGCTTACGCTATCAGAAGTAACAGGCTCAGTAGCGGCAAATGAAGCAAAGGGCTCGCCGTTGACGCTGACAATACGAGCGGTTGTGTTGCCTGCATTGCTTGTGCCTACACGGATGACTACATCACTGTTATAAGTCAGCGGCGTATCGCTGTGAAGCGCGATGGTACCCTGATTGCTGCGCAGGAGAAAGTTGCCATTGGCATCTTTGCCGGTGATAGTGCCTGCGATGACAGAACCGGGAGTTACGGAAGTGGTGGCACTCCCTGCTTCCGCTGAAGTCTGGGTTTGCTGCCCTACTGCATTTACCAATTGAACCTGGCTGGTAGGGGTTATTATGGTAACATTAGCCATACATTAATCAGTGCCTGATTCCTAAACGCTGCAATAGCTTGATGGAAATACTAGCGGCATCTGAGGCGGCTGTACAGTGCGGCGCGCGTTCCAAAATCGATGTCTGATGACGGATGCAATCCTTGACCTTGCCGTCTTTGCGTATGATGCCAAGGCAGGGTGGCTGCCGTTTTAAGAAGTTAATGCAGGCTTTGCTAAGCAAGCCGTATGTTTTTTCGCCTTCTTTAAAGCTTGCTGACTGATTGATCACTATATCCATTTCCGCGGTAAGCCCCGCCGTCATGCAGATTTTAATGAAAGCATAGGCGTCGGTGAGTGAAGTAGGCTCGTCTGTCACCACAACGATAATACGCGCGGCAATCGCCGCAAGCGCGCGCACATGCTCCTCTACGCCGGCGCCTAAATCAATGATGATGCAATCGTATGATTGGCTTAGCAGCGTTAATTGCTCTTTCAATAGGGCGAGTGTATCGGCAGGCAATGTAGCAAGGTTGCCTGCGCCGGAGCGTCCGGCGATGATGTCAAAATTGGCCGCATAAGGCGTGATTATATCAGCCAGCGCAGCTTTGGAATAAAATACTTCGCTTAAATCATGCTGTGGGGCAAGTCCGAGCTGGACATCAACATTGGCAAGGCCGATATCGCCGTCGAACAAAAGCACTTTGCGCTTGGTACGGGCAATCAGATGTGCAAGCGTAATGGCAAGCCATGTTTTGCCGACGCCGCCTTTGCCCGACGCAATGGCAATAATATTTCCTCCTGCCAGGTTTCCGTTCATATAAGATCTCTCTGCGACGACTGATAACGCAGCAGCAGTTCCGCCAGCATGGCGGGGTCAAGAGTGGTGAATTCGCCGATAATGCGCGAGGAGTTGCTGGCATGGGTGAGTGCAAATTTACCGCTATGTGCTGCGGTCAGAACGCTGCCGTAACGCCTTGCGGCATCAATGCGCGTAATCAGCAGCCTGCGGACGCCAAGCGGACCAAAGGCGCGCGCCATATCATCGGCTTCACCGCTGTCGCTGCCTGCGGCCGCCACGAGCACGGGCTCAATGCTGCGATCGAGTTTGATGTATTCTGCAAGTTCGCGCACATCGTTTGTGTTAAAGGGATTCACGCCGCCAGTATCGATAAGGATGCGGCTGTGAGGAGCATATTGCTGCAATAGCCGCCATAATTCACCGCGATTATCGGCAATATGCAGCTCTAAGCCCATGATAGTGGTAAAGGCAGATAACTGTTCCACACCGCCCGCGCGCTTATTATCCGTGGTGATGACGACGGGCTTTTTTTTATCCATGACGATTTGCGAGGCCATTTTTGCAATGGTCATGGTCTTTCCTGTGCCGGGAGGGCCTACCAGCATAATCGTGAACATATCCTGATCGAGCGGCAGGGGCGCATATTGAAAACTGGCGGCCATGAGGCGCGTCAGGTCGGTGCGGATATCCTTGCCGCGCAGGAAAAGATGGCGTGCTGTCTCCAGCAGTTTTGCCACCACATGGTCGGCGGTGGAATGAAAGCGCAGCATGGCCTCAAACGATGAAAGAATAGGCTCCGTTGTTTGTGTGATGCTGCGGTGGAGCGTCTCCTGAATGGATAATTTCGGTTCTGTCTGCTCAACGGCGGCTGTCACGGAGATATTGCCATTTGCCATGCGGGTGGTTGCGATGATAATGGCTTCATGCCCCAGCGTTTCGCGAATCATCTGCATCGCGACGCTCATATCCGTGGCATTAAAAGTACGCAGGCGCATGCTATCTTTTCCTCATTGACGTGTCATCCCGTACAAGCGGCCAGAGCAAGTCGCGCGATACGGGATCCATGTATCATGCACAAGGAAGATGGGTAGGCAGGCAAGGAGGCCTGCCGTGTGTTGGATATTGCGCACGGCAAGTCTACTGACTTGCCACTTGTTTTTTATTGCCGATGAAAGATGGATCCCGGACAGACTCGCCTGCTGGCTCGTCTTCCGGGATGACGTAAAAAAGGGGGATAACAGAATAACCGTTCTGTAACTCATTATAATTGCCCTAAAGTCTTAATTTTCGCACGCGGATGAATCTCATTCTGGGAAAGCACAATGGTGGAAGGCCGGAAGCGCTCGATAATAGAGCGCACATAAGGGCGAATAGAGGGGCTCGTCAGCAGCACCGGCGTTTCTCCCTGCACGGCGAATTGATCATAGCGCTTGCGCACAATGGAAATAAATTCCTGGATTTTGCTGGGTGCCAGGCTGAGTATGCGTTCATCGCCGGTGGCGCTTGAAAGCGCTTCCGAGAACGTCTGCTCCCATTGCGGCGACAGGGAAATAATCGGTATGTAGCCATCATCCACCGTGCTTGCATGGCTGATTTGCCGCGACAATCGTGCGCGCACATGCTCGGTGATAAGCGTGATATTCTGCGTTGCGCGTGATCCTTCGGCAATAGCTTCGATGATAGTGGGCAGATCGCGTATGGATATATGCTCGGCAAGCAGGCTTTGCAGCACACGCTGCACGCCGCTGATAGTAATTTGCGTAGGAATGACTTCGCTGACCAGCTTTTGCTGAGCTTTGGGAAGTTCGTCGATAAGTTTCTGCGTCTCCACGTAAGAAAGCATTTCCGGCATGTTGTCTTTCACCACTTCGGTTAGATGCGTGGTGACAACGGTGGGGGGGTCAACCACCGTAAAATTCTTGAACAGGGCTTCTTCGCGGAAAGTATCAGGAATCCACATCGCGGGCAGGCCAAATGTTGGCTCGGTGGTTTCTTCTCCCGGTAAGGTAATCTTGCCGCCGCTTGGGTTCATGACCAGCAGCATATCGGCTTTGACTTCCCCGCGTCCGGTTTCCACTTCCTTGATTTTAATAACATACGTATTAGGCGGCAGCTGCATATTATCCTGAATGCGCACCGGCGGAATAATAAAGCCTAGGTCGCGGGCCATTTGTTTGCGCAGCGCCTTGATTTGCTCGGTCAGACGGTGGCCTTTCTGGTAATTGATGAGTGGCAGCAGGCCATAGCCAAGCTCCAGCCTCAGCACGTCAATATGCAATGAATCAGTGACTTGCTCTTCGGGTGGCTTGGCTTCACCTGCAACACCGGGGGCGCCTGGAACACCAGGTTTTCCAGGTTGGCCGGGGAGCGCCGTCGCTTCTTTTTTCTGCGCGTTCATCATCATCCAGGCGACATATCCTGTAACGCCAGAGAGGAAGAGAAAAGGCAAGGCTGGCAATCCGGGCATCACGCCCATAAAGAATAGCAGGCCGCTGGTAATGCCGATGGCTGAAGGTGAACGGCCCAACTGCCCAAGCACGGCTTTTTCCGCTGAGCCGGATACGCCCGCTTTGGTAACCAGCAGACCGGCGGCAGTGGAAACAATAAGCGCGGGTATTTGCGAGACCAGCCCGTCACCGATAGTCAGTACGGTGTAGGTCTGCAGCGCCTGTGAGAATGTCAGGTTTTTCTGTATGGTTCCGATGATAATGCCGCCGATAAAGTTAATAAATGTAATCAGTAGGCCCGCAATCGCATCACCACGCACGAATTTGCTGGCACCGTCCATGGCGCCGTAAAACGAGCTTTCATCTTCCAGTTCCTTGCGCCGTGCTTTGGCGGTTTTTTCATCGATAAGGCCGGCGGAAAGATCGGCGTCCACCGCCATTTGCTTGCCGGGCATCGCGTCCAAGCTGAAACGTGCAGAGACTTCGGCGATGCGGCCGGAACCTTTGGTAATTACGACAAAGTTGATGATAGTGAGAATGGCAAAAATGATGCCGCCAATCAGCACTGAGCCTGCCATTACCATCGATCCAAATGCCTGGATTACATGACCGGCGGCATCGGTTCCCAGATTTCCTTGCGATAGAATAAGCCGTACCGAGGCGATGTTAAGCGACAATCGCAGCATCGTGGCGATTAGCAGGATAGTGGGAAATGAACTCAGATTTAACGGTTTATCAATGAACAGTACCGTCATCAGAATCAGGACGGAAATAGTAATGGAAAGGCTTAGCAGGAGATCGAGCAATTGCTTGGGCACGGGCACCAGCAGCACCATGAGGATAGCCATTACGCCCAGCGCAAAGAAGATATCGCTGCGGCGCATCACTGCCCTGGCACCCATTTGCAGGGTCGGCAGGTTCATGCCTATTTCTTGTTCCGCTGCCATTGTGACTTATGTAATGTTGCGTTAACCGGTTTTCGATTTAATATCGTCGGGCAAAAGCCCTTCATCGCTGTATTGTTTCAGCTTATTGCGCAGCGTGCGGATGGATATACCGAGAATATTGGCGGCATGCGTGCGGTTGCCTAAACAATAATTCAGTGTATCCATAATCAATTCGCGCTCAACACTTTCAACCGTGCGTCCTACCAGCTCGTTTTTATTAAGAGACGTTTGCGCCGCAGAATTTTCTCCATAAGATGCGGGTTCCTTAGATGCGGGTGCATTAGGCAAAGTGATTGCTTCAGGAGCAATGTCAGTTCCGGTGGCAAGCAGCACCGCGCGGTGAATGATATTCTCGAGTTCACGTACATTGCCCGGCCAGCTGTAGCGCATCAGTTTATCAAGTGCGGCTGCGGATAGCACCCGCTGCTGGGTCCCGTTGGCTTTGGTGTATTTGGCCACAAAGAATTCGGCAATCGGCTGAATGTCTTCCTTGCGATCGCGCAGCGGCGGTATGTGTATGCTGATAACATTAAGGCGGAAATATAAATCCTCCCGGAATGTATTTTTCTTGGTTTCCTGGACAAGGTCACGGTTGCTGGTAGCGAGGATGCGAATATTCACCTTCACCGGTTTGGTGCTGCCGACGCGATCAATCTCATGTTCCTGGATGGCGCGCAGCAGTTTAGCCTGCAGGCGGATATCCATTTCACTGATTTCATCGAGCAGCAACGTGCCGTTATTAGCTTCTTCAAATTTACCGATGCGCCGCGCCACAGCACCGGTAAAGGCGCCTTTTTCATGGCCAAACAATTCCGATTCAAGGAGTGCCTCGGGTATAGCCGCGCAATTGACGGATATGAAATTATTGCCTGCGCGTTTGCTTTTGCGATGAATATATTGCGCAATGACCTCTTTGCCGGTGCCTGATTCGCCGGTGATAAGCACGCTGGCCTCGGAATTGGCAATCTGATCGGCCAGCTCCAGCACGCGCTTCATGAGAGGGGAGGCATGAATAACGGCATGCACTTCTTCGGTGATGGCTTCTAATACGGCGGCAATTAACTCTTCATCCGGGGGCAGGGGAATATATTCTTTGGCGCCGGCTTTGATGGCTTTAACGGCGATAGCGCTATCTGATTGCACACCGCAGGCGATAACCGGCACGATGATGCGTTCGGCTTCCAGCATCTGCACCAGTTTTGCCACATCCGCCTTGGCTTCAATCATTATCATATCGGCACCCTGGCCGTTTCTGAGCGCTGTCAATGCCGCTTCGATATTGGGAGCTTGCGATACTTTGGCTCCGCGCGAACGTGCAATTTTAGTTGCCGCTCCGATTTGGCCTTCAAGTTCACCGATAATAAGCAAACGCATGGTTTATACCTTATCTGCCTTAATAATTTCTGTCATGGTAACGCCGATTCTGTCTTCCACCACCACCACCTCGCCGCGGGCGATGAGGCGGTTATTGACATAAATATCAATGGGCTCCCCAACCTTGCGATCCAGTTCAATGACTGCGCCGCGGCCCAGTTTTAGAAGCTGATTGACCTGCATGGAGGTTTTGCCAAGCACTACGGAGAGCTGGACGGGAATGTCATACACTGCTTCAAGGGTAACATTACTTCCGTCACCTTCTCCTGTTAGCGAGGCTGCGATATCCAGATTATCAGCCATGATTGTCTCCTTATATTTGGTTTATTTACAATGTTGTTGTTGCGATAATCGCTTCGATCTTTTTCCATAAAATATCTGTGTTTCGTTCGCCATAGCCATTCTTCCATTCCACGCGGCAATCGTGATCACTTAATGCCTCATCTTCTCCCACGGCTATTTCACCTTCAAACCCCTGCAGCATGGGTTTAAGCGTATCGATGCGTTGGCGCAATCCTTCGCTGCGCGCCGGGGAAACGACGACCATTACTTTGGCTTCGCCGTTAATCATCCCCATGCATTCGAGCATGAGGCTTTCAACATTGGCGTAAGGCTCGCGCTTTAAAGCATCGCCTGCGATTTTTTGCGCTACGGCAAGCACCAGCTTACTGACGGTTTCTTGCTGCTGCTTAAGATATGCCGTATGGGATTCTGCAGCAATAGTGATACGGTTGGCAATGACTTCCAGCAGGGAATGGATGGATTCCTCACGAGCGGCCGCTTCTTTATCCAGTTTTGCCTGCGCAGCAAGGCCGCCTTCCTGCATGCCCTTCGCATGTCCCTCATTGCGCGCGTTTTGCAGTTCTTGTTCGGTAAATAAAGGAGGCGGGGGCGGCAGTTCTATTGCGGGAGTGTCGGCAATCTTTTCTGCAGGGTTTTTTTGCATATCAGCTTGCATGTCTTCCCCGTCAAAAGAAGAAAACTTAAAACGATGCACTCGCGAAGCGGTCTGCGATACTGTCATACTCTAAACACCAATGTTTGCATCCTGTTGTGCATGTCTAATATACCATCTGATCGGCGCTGCTGGCGTCGGCAATAATGATTTCTCCTTTTGCCGCCAGTTCTTTTGCTGCGTTGACGATGACCATCTGCGCTTCGTCCACATCGCGAATGCGCACAGGGCCTTTGGCTTCCATATCCTCGCGCATAATCTTGGCGGCACGCTCCGACATATTGTCGAAAAAGAGCGTCTTGATGGTGTCGGAAGCGCCTTTGAGGGCGATGGCGAGCTTGTCTTTATCAATGCCGCGCATAAGCGTCTGAATGCCGGCTGCATCGACTTTCTTGAGATCTTCGAATGTAAACATGAGGGCGCGAATGCGATCGGCGGATTCTTTGTCGCGTTCTTCAAGCACCTTGATAAAGCGCGATTCGGTATTGCGATCAAAGTTATTGAATATTTCCGCCATCATTTCATGGCTGTCACGGCGCTGTGTTTTGGCCAGGTTGCTCATGAACTCCATGCGCAGCGTCTTTTCAACGCCTTCCAGCACTTCTTTCTTGACGGCCTCCATGGTGAGCATACGCATGATAACCTCGAGCGCCAGATCTTCTGGCATCACAGTCAATACGCGCGCGGCATGATCGGATTTTATTTTGGAAAGCACCAGCGCAATCGTCTGCGGATATTCGTTCTTCAAATAACCGGCAAGCACATCTTCGCTGACATTGCCGAGTTTATCCCAGGTGGTTTTGCCTGCCGGTCCGCGTATGTCTTCCATAATGGAATCGACGCGATCCTTGCCCAGCGCCTTGACCAGTAAGCGTTCCGCAGTATCGTAAGTGCCGACGACGGCGCCGGATGCGGTCATCTGTTCGGCAAATTCGAGATAGAGGCGCTCCACTGTCTCCGAACTGATTTCACCCAGAGTGGCCATAGTGCCGGATATTTCACGAATTTCTTCGTCATCCATCATGGCAAAAATCTTAGAGGCATTCTCTTCGCCGACCGACATCAGGAAAATGGCGACCTTCTGGGGACCTGTGAGCTTGCGGTAATCATCTTTTTGTGGAGCGGCCATTGGTGTCCGTTTTTATACTAAATATTATGTTCGTTTTGCTGCCCATTGACGAATGACATTCAGCGCTTCATCGGGATGTTTTTCTACCAGCTCATTAAGCCGGTTATAGGTGGAAGATTTTACGCGGCCGGTGATGCGGCTGATGTCAATCGAAGCCTCTTCCTCCTGCGGTTCAGTTGCCGTGGTAAATCCAGGGCCACCCCCGCCACCAGCCAACGGAGCTCCGGGCATGCGGGCCGCGCCACCAGCGATTCCCGGCATGGATAGCGCAGGCGTTTCCGCATCGGCGGCAGATGCCGCCATAGTCGTTTCAATGATGCGGTTAACCAGCGGACGTATGACAAGGAGGATAACGAGCACGGCAACACCGCCAAACACCACGGTTTGCACAATGCTATGCAAATCCTGCTTCAACCATTCCAGCGGCGAGAGAGAGGCTGAATTATCAGCGATAGCCATGAACCGCATATTGACGACATCTACCTTGTCGCCGCGTTTCTCATCATATCCGATAGCCGATTTGACCAGCGTGTCTATTTGTTTGCGTTCATCATCGCTGCGCGGAGTATAGGTTTGTTTTCCGTCCTTATCTTCCGTATAATTTCCATCCACCAGCACTGCCACTGACAGTTTATTTATTTTGCCGGTTTCCTTGACGTGGTTTTCCACGGTTTTGGATATTTCGTAATTAGTGGTTTCATCGGTTTTATCAATAAGGCGGTTTGAGCCATTGGCCCCCTGGCTGGCCTGGGTGCCCGGCAGATTATTGGCAACACTTGTATTTTCCTTGCCTTCTTTTTCCGAGGATTCTTCTTTTTCTTCACCTGACTGCACTGAGCGCGCTACCTGCCCGTTGGGATCATAGGTTTCCGAATTGGTTACCACCCGGTCAAAATCAATATCCGCGCTTACAGTCACTTTAACCTTACCAATGCCGACTGATTTTTCGATAAGGGTTTCCAGCGTATTTTTAAGACGGTTCTCATAAGTGACTTTTTGCTCTTCCGCGTTGGAAGCGGCAGTTGAAGCATCATTATCATCGCCTGAGCCGCCTGAAAGCATCCGCCCCCTGCTGTCAACAAGCGTAACTTTAGAGGGTTTAAGCCCCGGCACCGCGGCGGCCACCAGGTGTGTTATAGAGCCGATTTGCTCTTTCGTGAGTTCCGATACGCCGCGCAATTTAACAACCACCGACGCTGTGGGCTCCTGCTTGTCGCGGCTAAAAAGCTCCTGCCGCGGAATGACCAGATTAACACGCGCTGATTCAACTTGAGTAAGAGAAGAAATGGTGCGGGCAAGCTCGCCTTCCAATGCGCGCATCATATTGATATTCATTACAAAACTAGAAGTCCCCATGGTTTCGCTGCGATCGAATATTTCATATCCGACAATAGAGCCGCCTGAAGGCAGTCCCTGTTGGGCAAGCGACAGGCGCAGCCGCAGCATCTGATCGGAGGGCACCAGCACCTGGCTGCCATTGCCGCGCAATTCATAAGGGGTATTCATTTTTTCAAGCTCAGAGACGATTTTGGCGCTGTCGTCCAATGAGAGATCGGTGTAAATGGGTGACATGGGCACAGAATTCATGCGCGCCGATAAAAAAACAAACAACGCCAGCACAAGTATAACAGTAGCAAACAAAGCCATAAGCTTGGTTTGCCCCATATCTTTAAAAATCTGTAGAAATGCTCCCATAAAACGAAAAATATTCAATAATTTTATTGTTGTTTAGTTAAGCCAGTTCCCTATAGTTTTTTCTGCTTATAGTCCAAAATTCATTTTCGGACACATTATATTGAGTTCCTATAACAGGTCAAAGTATATTTATGTGCGTACTAGGCAAAAATTGCCTAGTATTGTTTAGGGAATATTTATCACTTCAGCCATTCATTCATCGCTTGGGTGATTTCAGGCGATTGCCAATTGATATCTCCCTCAAGGATTTTTACAATTTTTCCATTTTTATCTACCAGCACCGAGGTGGGGATGCCTTGCGCGCCTATTAACTGCATAATGTGATGATCGGTATCAGTAAGGGGCTCAAATGCACTGATGGCATGGCTATTATAGAAATCTATTGCGTCGCTGATTGCGTGGTCCTCCGATATGGCAAGAACAGCAAGGCCCTTATCTTTATAATCAATCTGCAGCCTTGCCAGCGATGGCATTTCCTTCACGCAAGGCCCGCACCATGTGGCCCATAGGTTGATTACGACAAATTTTCCAAAGTAATCTTTTAAGGAGTGTTTTGCACCATGCGCATCCGCAAAAGTGAAATCTTCACTTTTTATCCCTTCACTGTCCACGGCCTGAGCAGGATGGGCATTGCAGATGAAATATAAGGAAAAAACTAAGATTGCGATACTTGTGAAACTGCGGACAATCAGGTAAGAAGCAAGGCGAAGCATCGGTAATCCTTTGGTAGAAATGATATGGCAGGCACTATAACGAAGCGCGGCGCAAAGCACAAGACGACACCCAAAACAGGCGCGCCGCATACATCAAAAAAAGAAGCCAATCCCATGTGGGGTGGCCAGTTTGCCTCAGGTCCTGCCGAGATTATGGCAACGATTAATGCTTCCATTGCGTTTGATAAAAAACTCTATGCCCAGGATATTGGAGGATCGCTGGCGCATTGTGCTATGCTGGCGCATTGCGGCATACTCACACGTAAAGAGGCCGCTGCCATTACTCAGGGGCTCAAAAAAATAAAACAGGAAATTGAATCCGGACACTTTACTTTCAAAGAATCCCTTGAAGATATTCACATGAATATCGAATCGCGCCTCGCGGAGCTGATTGGCGACGTGGCGGGCAAGCTGCACACTGCGCGTTCACGCAATGACCAGGTGGCGCTTGATTTCCGGCTTTTTGTGCGCGATGCATTGGAGAAAATTGACGTGCAGCTTCAGGCTTTGCAAGCTTCATTGCTGGCGCGCGCCGAGCAATATGCTGTTTCGATCATGCCTGGGTTTACCCATTTGCAGACGGCGCAGCCTGTAACGCTTGGCCATCATCTCATGGCGTATGTCGAAATGTTTGGCCGCGACAGGGCGCGGGTGCAAAGTCTGCGTGAAAGAATGAATGAGAGTCCGCTGGGCTCCGCCGCGCTTGCTGGCACATCTTTCCCGATTGATCGCGTGATGACAGCAAAATTACTGGGATTTGCACATCCCATGGCGAATTCGCTCGACGGCGTGTCGGATCGTGATTTTGCGCTGGAATTTTTAAGCATCGCTTCCATCAGTGCCGTACATCTGTCGCGCCTGGCTGAAGAGTTCATCATCTGGTCGAGCGCGCCTTTTAATTTTATTACGCTGTCGGATTTATATACCAGCGGCAGTTCGATTATGCCGCAGAAGCGCAATCCCGACGCCGCTGAACTGGTGCGCGGCAAGACCGGGCGCATCAATGGATCGCTGATGGCGCTGCTCATGACCATGAAGGGGCTGCCGCTGGCTTACAATAAAGACATGCAGGAAGATAAAGAGCCGGTGTTTGACGCTTTTGCGCAGTGGCAGATGGTCTTAAGTGCGATGACCGGAATGATTCAGGATTTTACTCCCAATGTAAAACGCATGCATGCCCTGGCGGCTGAAGGCTATTCAACAGCTACGGATCTTGCCGACTGGCTGGTGCGTACATTAAAGATGCCTTTCCGCAACGCTCATCACGCCACCGCAAAAATAGTCAAAAAAGCAGCGGATAAAAAATGCCTGCTCCCGGATTTGGCACTTGCCGATATGCAATCTGTAGAGCCGCGCATCACAAAGGCCGTCTATGGTGTGCTGACTGTTGAGCAGTCTGTGGCAAGCCGCACTAGTTTCGGCGGCACTGCGCCTGTGCGGGTAAAGGAAGCGATTAAAGCGGCGAAGGCAAAATATTTATGAAAACGAGGTATATCCTATTTTCTTTGCTTCTTTTTGCTGTGTTGAGCGGCTGCGGCCTCAAGCGCAATCTTGAATTGCCGGAACACCAGAAACATCACAAAACGGATGCAGATAGCCAGGCAGTGCAACCAGCCGCGGCAACTCCGGCTTCTACTGCAACCACTACAACCGATGCGCCCGTCGCTCCTGATGCTTCAACCCCGCCTGCACCGGCAACACAAAAGTAAATCTATGGATCATTTTTTGTATAAAAACGGCGTATTATACGCAGAAGACGTATCGCTTAATGATATTGCCGCTCAGGTGGGTACGCCGTTTTATTGCTATTCCACCGCGACGCTTACCCGCCATTATCAGGTGTTTCATGATGCGCTTGCAAGCATGAATCCGCTTATCTGCTACGCGGTGAAGGCCAATGATACACTCGCTATTCTAAAGACGCTGGCGCTGGCAGGCAGTGGTGCCGATGTCGTCTCAGGCGGCGAGATTCGCAAAGCGCTTGCTGCAGGAATTGCACCACAAAAAATAGTATTCTCCGGTGTCGGTAAAACCCGTGATGAAATGGCATTGGCGCTCACGCAGAATATTTTCCAGTTTAATGTCGAGTCAGAGCCAGAACTGTATGCGCTTTCAGAAGTAGCCACACGTTTAAATAAAACAGCGGGTATTGTGTTTAGGGTGAATCCGGATGTGATATCTGATACCCATGCCAAAATTTCTACCGGTCATAAAGAAAGCAAGTTCGGCGTCCCTATTGCCGATGCCATGCGGCTTTATGCTCTGGCGGCTACATTGCCCGGCATTAGCGTTCAAGGTGTTTCCGTGCATATCGGATCGCAGCTTGCCAATCTGGCGCCTTTTGCTGGAGCGTTTAAACGTGTGGCGGAGTTGGTGCGCGAATTGCGCGCTGCGGGCCATGATATTCGCGTACTCGATCTTGGCGGCGGACTGGGTATTCCTTATGAAGGTTCGCAAAATCCTCCCCCTCTGCCATCGGCCTATGCGGAAATCGTCAAGGAAGCCACTAAGGGGCTTAACTGTCAGCTGGTGTTTGAGCCGGGACGTCTGCTAGTAGGCAATGCTGGCATATTGGTTACGCGCGTTACTTACGTAAAACGCAGCGAGGGGCGCATTTTTGTGATTGTCGATGCCGGCATGAACGATCTTATCCGTCCCACGCTTTACAATGCCTATCATGATATTGTGCCGGTTGTGGTTGATGAAGCAACGGAAACTGAACTTGTTGATGTGGTGGGTCCGGTGTGTGAGACCGGAGATATTTTTACCGCGCAGCGCCTGCTTAAAGTGCCCAAGCCGGAAGATTTATTGGCATTCCGTTCCGCCGGGGCTTATGGCGCTTCCATGGCGTCCACCTATAATGCAAGGCCTCTGCTTGCCGAAGTGATGGTGAATGGCAGTGCATTTTCGGTAGTGCGCAAACGCCAGAGTTATGAAGATTTATTCGCGCGTGATCAGCTGCCTGGCTGGCTTTAACCTTTGGCGCTATTCCATAATTGGAAATGGGCCTTATGGAAAACGAGGGTTTTTCCGTAAAGCACCAGCGAATCTTTCAAATATTCTCCGTCCCAGCCGCATTGCGTTAAGGCCTCGGTAAGCGGTTGCAGCGCGCCGTCAGGAGCTTTTACCTGGATTTTTTCTATCGCTAAATATTTCATCATATCCACCGCTATGCGCGAATGAGTAATTGAGGCCGCTTTCTGGAAAAACGGCGTGATAAGCTGGGCCTGTTCATAGGGAAGCAGTGTGCCCACCTCTTTTAAATCTTTGACCAGTTTATGGTGATCATCTGAATTGGTTTCAATGGCAAAGCCGATATCTTTAAACAGCGTTTGTGCCTTGGGTGATAAGCTTTCCATGGTAATCGCCGGATCATAAATAAAACTATCGGGGTTTTTTGGGGCATATAGCGCAATAACAGGCGCGGGTTTTTTGGACGCAGATTTTTTAGACAAATTATACATGGCAAGCCCTGCGAGGCTTAAACTGGAATTTGTCGTTTGCTGCTGCGCTGTGGAAAGAGTGCTCATAAGAAATTCCTGATTTTTGTATTATTTAGCCTTCAATAGTAACACCGCACAGGTTACTTTATTGTTAAAAATAGATAAAAATTTAGACAAATTGCAGCCATCTGTTTTTTGCAAAAAATGGCAAATTGGCTTGCTTTTAAACGTGGGACGAGGGGATTAATGAATATCCAGAATGCCGACGTAAGGCAGTTCGCGGTAATAATTGGCGTAATCCAGGCCATAGCCGACAACGAATTTGTCAGGAATGGTGAATCCGACAAAATCGGCGGAGATTGGCACTTCACGTTTACCGGGCTTTTCGAGCAATACCACGATGCGCGAGCTGGCGGCATTGCGCTGTGAAATCAGGTTGCGGGCAAATTGCAATGTCCGTCCGGATTCAAGTATGTCGTCGAGAATCAATACATGCCGATCTTTCACTTCTTCTGTTAAGTCGCGGTTGATCGTGACGGTTTTGGCGGATTCCGTGCTGGCGCCATAGCTTGACAAGGTCATGAAATCGACCTGGGGATGCAATCCGATTTTATATAATGCGCGTATCAGATCGGCCGTAAATACGAAGCTGCCTTTGAGCAGCGACACAATCATTAAATCAGGCGGCAGCTTAAGCGCAATCTCGCGGGCAAGGGTTATGATGCGCTCTTCAATCTCTTCAGCAGAATATAAAACCGGTATTTCGCGCGATGTTGGCATAGATTTCCTTATTTATGTCTGAGTGATAATTCAAAGGGGTTTGCCAGATCTATCTGTGCACGGTCTACATCTCCTTCATTCATGTCGAAGGCATATGTTTTGCAAGATTCCTGAGCGCCGCTTATCATGTTTTTTCCTGTTTCCAGGAGATTAGGGCTGGCAGTTATCTTGCGGCTGTCGGCATTGAGCAAGGTTATTTCTAGCGCCGGCAATGTACGGCTGCCTTTGGCTTCATTGAGAACAGTGCATTTGATTTCCACATGCATTTTTTTGCCGTTAGTGGCATCCTTATCGTCTATCGCTGTTTTGATAATACTCACATTAGCCAGTGTTAATCCTTCGGTGGAATAGATGCCGAATGGTTCAAGTAAAAAGGCAAATGCAGGGTGCAATGCAAGAATGGAATTACGGTTTGCAAATGGCATTAAAAGAACTGCAACACAGGCTAGTCCCATACAGGTAAAGCGCAGCCAGCGCGGCGCTGTAATGATTTTAATAATGACCGGCAGGTTTGAGCCTGGGAAAATAGGGCGCTTTCGTATAGGCGCGGTGTCAGGCGATACAAAACGCATCTCTGCAGAAGGCTGAATTGGTTTTACTTCTCCAGTAAGGGAATGGGCAGGTGCTTTCTGATGCCAGCTATGTCCGCAGTTGGCGCAGCGGACAGTGCGGCCGCCAGTTTTAAACGCTGCATCGGGTACGGCATAGTTGGTATTGCATTCAGGACAATTTAAAATCATGCGCTCACATAAATGCTGGTGGATTTTTTACAGCATCCGATTATAACAAGGGTATGCATTTAGGCGAGAAAATAATACGCACGGGGTCTGCAGCGTCGCTTGCGACGGAAGTTATCCAGCTCACAAAAGTGTCCATGGGCTATTTAAGTGGCCAGGAAGTGCTCCGCGATATTTCCCTTTCCATCACCCGCGGAGGTTTTTATTTTCTTGCAGGCGCCAGCGGGGCAGGGAAGTCTTCCTTACTCAATGTGATGGCTCTGTCAGTGCGTCCCACGCGTGGCAATGTGCAATTGTTTGGCACGGAGACTACCACACTTTCCCGCCATCAGCTGCCGGCCCTGCGCCGCCGCGTAGGAACGGTATTTCAGGATTACCGCCTGATTGACCATTTGAGCATAGAAGAGAATGTGGGCTTGCCGCTCAAAATTGCCGGCGAACCTAAAAGAGAAATTGCGGAAAAGGTAAGCGAACTGCTGGCATGGGTTGGGCTTGGAGCCTATCACAAGGCGCGCCCTGAGATATTATCTGGCGGCCAGAAGCAGCGCGCCGCCATAGCGCGTGCTGTCATCAATAACCCCGACATATTGCTAGCCGATGAACCCAGCGGCAATCTGGATAGCGCGCTGCGCTACAAATTCATGTATCTGTTTGAAGAGCTCAACAAAATAGGCACTACGATTGTATTTGCCACCCATGACGAAACGCTTATTTCCATGTTTAATTATCCCGTGCTGCGCCTTAAGGACGGGCGGCTGGTGAAGGAATAAGCCTTGCGCTTTCAGTCTCAATGTGCTCCTGCAAAGTAGCCAGGAAATCACGTCCTTTTAACCCTGGTTCAATAGGCGGCAGAAATTCGATAATGACTTTGCCGGGCGTTTTCGTGAAGGCATTTTTCTTCCATAACTGCCCGGAATTAAGCGCAACAGGCACGACGGGAACTTTGAGATGCTGGTAGAGCGCTGCCACGCCCGGGTGGTATATGGAGCTGGCGCCAGGCAATGTGCGGGTACCTTCGGGAAAAATGACAATGGAGCGGCCCTCGTTGCTGCGCAAACTAGCCTCGCGCAGCATATGTTTCATAGCGGATGCGCCTGCCTTGCGGTCAATATAGATATTTTTCAGGAAAAGAAGATACCAGCCGAATATAGGGAAAAAAATCAGCTCTTTCTTTAATACAAACGCAGGGCGGGTAAGCAATACCCAGAAAATAATCGTATCCCATGCTGATTGATGCTTGGAGGCGACAATGGAAGGTTTCGCCGGAATATATTCCGCACCGCGCACTTCATAAGTAATATTGCACAATATTTTTAGCAGCCATAATGATCCAAGCCCCCACAGCCGCGCCACAGTAAAGGAAAAAGGGCGATAGATGCAGGTAAGTGGCAGGCCCGTCAGGCCGATGATAGCAATCCAGGCCCAGAAAGCGATGTTAAATAAAGCGGAGCGTATGATCATGTTCGTATATTTAATAGATGAAGCAGGATGCTTGCCAGGTATTTATGATATTCCGAAAGCACGAGTTTAATGCTGTCGCCCCATTGCCACCATTCATTATGCTCAAAATGCCCTGGGAATACCGGCTCAGGAATGATTACGATGCCGGGTATGGCATAATGCAGTTCAAGCTCGCTGCGCGGCATATGGTAATTACCCGTCACCAGCCGGATGCTTTTAATGTGGTGTTCCACAATCCAACCTGCAGTTTCCTCAGCGTTTCCGACTGTGCTGCGGGCTTTATAGCCCAGCGTTATATCCTGAGGGGAAATTTGTCCTGCATAACCATGATATTCTTTTTTGCGCAATATGGAGGCCAATGTAATGCCGTCCTCTACGCCGGATATAAACATTTTCTGCGCCCGGTGTTCAGCGAGCAATTGAAATCCGCGATCAAGACGAAGCCCGCCGCCGGTTAGTACGACAATTGCATCGGTTGTCTGATTGTCCTGAACGGGTTCATAGGGGATCAGGCTGATAAATCCTACCAGGCCAGTCCCCCAGATAAGAAAGAGTAAGGGAATGAGTTTCTTCACCTTATGCTACCCGTTTATGATTTTATGCGCAGCGTCCAGAATATCTTCGCATATTATCACAGGTTGCAGGTCGTTGGGAAGTGCGCCTATTTCCTGCTGGCCCTTGCCGGTCTTTACCATATAACGCTTACAACCAGCCTCATGGGCCGCCATCATATCGCTAATCGTGTCGCCTATAAAAGCCGTTTCCTCTGCGGCTGCGCCATATTTCTCCAGTGCTTCAATCAGCATGCCCGGTTTGGGTTTGCGCCGGTAGGTTGCCTGGTCAGGATGATCGGTGCAGAAATAGAGGGAGTCTATTTTCCCGCCGTGCACTTCAACAGTTTCACATAGAAAATCATGAATGCGGTTGAGTGTTGCCTGTGAAATGATACCGCGTCCGACCACCGACTGGTTGGTAACCAATACACATGTGAAGCCTTTCTGCTTCAGCAGTGCAAGCGCTT
The DNA here is from genome assembly GCA_013288985.1 of Alphaproteobacteria bacterium. Taxonomy (GTDB): domain Bacteria; phylum Pseudomonadota; class Alphaproteobacteria; order Rickettsiales; family JABCZZ01; genus JABDAT01. The sequence continues at coordinate 14,921 of JABDAT010000007.1, read as the reverse complement.
CCAATGCGCGGGGAATAATAACGATCTCTTCCAGCGATTTTACGTATCCCGGGCGCTCTTCGAGCAATACACCGTCACGATCAAGCAAAACAAGCTTCATGGCATTTTATGTAGTGTTGCAAGTACTGAGAAACGGGCGCTTATCAATGAAATAAAGCTCATCATCAGTGGCAGCGAAAAAAGTATAACCCAGTGCAACAGGGAAAGTCTCAAGGAAGGAAAAAGAGGTGAATTGATATGCAGTGCCATAAGGTGAAGCGCAAGCAGTGTTCCGGCGGCAAAACCGCTGCCGACAAAGGCGCCTTTGAGTGCCAGCAAAGCCGCATGGTATTGGAACTGTCCGGCGATATAGCTGTCGACCGCGCCCAGCCTGTGCAATAAATTAATGGTACTGCGATGAATCTTGAGCGATGTCTTGCAGGCAAATATAACTACCGTGGCGGTCGCCATGATGATGAGCAAGGCAATGGAAAACAAAACCCATTGCACTAAATGGACAAAGCCGGAAAATTGAGAAATCCATTGCTTGTGATCATCAATCTCTGCACCGGGGGCAATGGCTGAAATTTTATTTTTAAGCATGCCGTAATCCATTGCGCTGCCTGGAATAAGCTGGGCTTCAATGATAACCGGCAGGGGCAGGGCGTTAAGTGCGTCGCTTTTACCAAGCCAGGGCTCGAGCAGTTCCTTAATGCGCCCCAGGCTTACAATCGATGCATCCGCTACTTCAGGAGCGCTTTTAATAAGCGCCAGGACTTTTTCCGCGGTTTCCTCATTCTTCTCATTTGCATGCGGGATGTGCACGGAGAAGGATTCAGCCTGTGCGCTGTGGCCGGCGGTTACCGTATGATGCAGTGTGAAGCTGCTCGTTAAGGTAAGTGCGGCCAGATAGACCATAAGCGCAATAATCCAGGGCAAAAACCGGCTCGATTCATCACGCGACAACGCTATATCGGGTCTGAAACTATCCCATGCCGATAATCGGCGCATATGCGAAAATAAGGTCATGCGATTTTATCAGTTATATTTTGCTGGCTGGCCTGGGTGGACACCGTCACCATTGCCGGGCGCAGCAGGCGATCATGCAGCACATACCCGGCTTGCAATACCTGCAATACTGTGCCTGGCGCTTTTTCGGCGTCTTCCACCTGCGCTACCGCCTGATGGAAGTTATGATCGAATTTTTCGCCCAGCGGATGAATGCGCTTGATGCCGTTGCGCTCAAAAATGCCCAGCAATTCCTGCATGGTCATATCAATGCCTTCGCCCACAGTATGCAGCACTTCGCTTGAGGCGCGGGCTTCGCCAGAGATGCTGTCTGCAGCGCGCCCCAGATTTTCTACGATATTTACCATATCGCGGGCGAACTTGGTGACGGCGTATTTTGCGCTGTCTTCCAGGTCGCGCTTAGCGCGGGCGCGCACATTTTCCGTTTCCGCCATTGCGCGCAGATACATATCTTTAAGTTTTGCGATTTCTTCTTCCTGCTGCTTCAGCTGTGCTTCTATGGCGTCAAAGGAAACTGCAGCGCCTGCTTCCGTTTGAAGAATTTCTTCAGGCTGTTCAGGCGGGATGATTTCTTCAGGTGTATTTTCAGTCATATATTCTATTATTCAATGTTATGGTTAAGTCATTACTTGTTCTTCATTTCCTGAATTTTTGCGTGAGCAAAAAATTATAGGGCGATGACGAAAACATAGTAAATATTTCAAGCTGCACTAGAGTAGATAGGGTTTTCTATCGTAAATTCAAGAGTTGGCTAGTATACGAATACTGGCTAATAAAGCAAATTTCTTGCGCGCTTGCCTGAAATATGGGAAGAGGTGTGCTCTTCTCATCGCATGAGGTTTTATGACCCGTCCTTCCGGCCGCCTTCCCGACGAACTTCGCAGTATCATTTTAACGCCGTCGGTCAGCCGCTATGCGGAAGGCTCTTGTATGGTAGAATGCGGTGCCACGCGCGTGTTATGCACCGCGTCGGTCGATAGCGGTGTGCCGCCTTTTCTGCGCAATACCGGAAAAGGTTGGGTGACAGCGGAATATGGCATGTTACCGCGCGCAACCCATACGCGCGTCCCGCGCGAGGCAGCAAAAGGCAAGCAATCAGGCCGGACACAGGAAATTCAGCGGCTCATTGGCCGCTCGCTGCGCTCCATTGTGAATTTAGAAAAGCTGGGAGAACGTCAGATTACGGTGGATTGTGATGTGATAGAAGCCGATGGCGGCACACGTACGGCAGCGATTACCGGCGGCTACGTCGCGCTTTATCAGGCGATTGCGAAGCTCAAGAAAGACGGGTTGCTTAAAACAATCCCCATAGAATCCTCCGTCGCCGCAGTTTCTTGTGGAATTGTAAAAGGCGTGCCGGTGCTAGACCTTGAATATGTGGAAGACAGCAGCGCCCAGGTGGATGCTAATTTTGTCATGACGGGTGATGGTAAGCTGGTGGAAATTCAGGGAACGGCGGAAGAAAAGCCTTTCAGCGAAGAGGAGCTTTATGCGCTGATGGCCCTGGCCAAGAAAGGCGTTGCCGAGCTGGCTCTACTACAGAAGAAGGCGCTGGATTTATGAACCCGTTTGGTGGCCCTCTGGTTATTGCCAGCCATAATGAAGGCAAGGTGAAAGAAATCCGCCAGCTGCTGGAGCCATTTCATATTACGGTCGTTTCTGCGGCGACATTGCGATTGCCCGAACCAGACGAGACGGGAACCAGCTTTGCCGAGAATGCAGTGATTAAATCCACCAGCGCGGCCTTGCTTTCCGGGCATTTTTCACTTGCCGATGACTCAGGATTATGTGTGCCGGCATTGGACGGCGCTCCAGGGATTTATTCGGCGCGCTGGGCTGGCCCCACTAAGAATTTTACCCTTGCCATGGAGCGTGTGCATAAAGAACTGGCGGCAAAAAATATGGAGCCTGAAGGCCAGCCGGCCAGCTTTATCTCTGTGCTTTCTTTAACGTCGCCTGCCGGGCAGACAGAAACATTTGAGGGCATAGTGCAAGGCACCCTTACATTTACACCGCGCGGCAGTGAAGGGTTTGGCTATGATCCTATCTTTGTGCCTGAAGGCTATGACCGCACTTTCGCGCAAATGCCATTAGAAGAAAAACAGACGATCAGCCACCGCGCCCGCGCCTTTAAAAAATTTGTGGCATACCTAAAGACCCAAGCTATTGCAGAGGCCGTATGAAATTATTTGCCTTTGCCGCTTCCCATCGCAAGGACTCGGTTAACCGTAAACTGGTGAATATCGCCGTTCATATGGCGAAAGAGCAGGAAGCTCATATTGATGTTGTGGAATATGGCGCATTCGATGCGCCTATTTATGATGATGAAACCTACGCTGACCATGTGCTTCCGGCGTCCGCGCAAAAATTTGTAAACCATTTACAGGAAGCGCAGGGAATTATTATCGCTTCGCCAGAATATAACTGGTCGTTTCCCGGGTCGCTCAAGAATATTATTGACTGGGCATCGGTAGTGTCGCCCAATCCCTTTGCCGGTAAGACTGCATTGCTGCTTTCAGCTTCTCCTTCGCTGCGCGGCGGCGCGCAAGGGCTTATTCAGCTGAGAGTGCCGCTGGAACATCTCGGTATGTTTGTATTTCCGCGCATATTTGCCCTTTCGCGCGCTGAAACGGCAATGAACGGCGATGGTGCGTTTAACGATGCCAAATTAACCGGCGAGCTCACGCAATTAGTAACGGAATTTTGCGCAACCACTAAGGCGCTTGGCAAAGCATAAAACTGCTTCTCATAACTCGTTTGTTGGGTTAATGTCCCGTTCTCATTCACTGGGGGTGGAAACATGCTTAAAAAACTTTCTCTTTTCTTTCTTTTCCTTGGTTTTGTGCCCGCTGTGCAGGCGGCCGATACCTATGACTTTGATAAAGATCACACGCATATTATCTTTTTTGTAAGCCATATCGGTTTTTCCAATATGATTGGGCGCATTAAAAGTTTTAACGGGCATTTTACGTTTGACGAAAATGCACCCGAAAAAAGCACGCTCGACGTCACGCTGATACCGGCAAGTGTGGATACTGATGTTCCTGCGCTCAATAAGATGCTGATGAGCGATAAATTCCTTAACGCCTATGCATTTCCTGAAATGCATTTCAAAAGCACGAAGGTGGTTGTGACAGGTAAAAATACCGGCGATGTGATAGGCGATTTTACCTTGCTGGGCGTTACCAGGCCGCTCATACTGCATGTGACCTATAATAAGTCAGGAATTCATCCTTTAACCAATGATTTTGTTTCAGGCTTCAGTGCAGATGCAACGTTAAAGCGCTCAGACTTCGGCATGAAAGCTTTTGTGCCTGATGTGGGCGACGAAGTGCGCATCCATATTGAGGCCGAAGGCACGGACCCGCTCAAACATCCCGGCAATGTAAAAACTCCGCACTAATCTGGTTATGAATTTCCTGCGTAATATATTCCTGAGCCTCATTGCCATCTGTCTGCAGATGCCTGTGGCTTACGCCAATGTCGTGACGACGGAACGCACTGAAGCAACGCTTCTCTCCGATGTAAGCGCTATTCACGCCGGACAAAAATTCTGGGCGGTGCTGCATATTAAAATGCAGCCGGGCTGGCACACTTACTGGAAGAATCCGGGCGATTCTGGCACCACGCCATCGCTTAGCTGGACGCTGCCTAAGGAATTTACCGCCGGTGAAGTGCAATATCTGGCGCCGGAGCGTCAGCAAGTCGGGCCGCTGGTCGATTATGGCTACAGCGACGATGCTTACTTTTTTGTGACCATTACTCCGCCTGCCATTTTGGGCGAGAACACGACCTCCATTCTTGCGCTCAAAGGCGAATGGCTGGTGTGCAAGGATGTCTGCGTTCCTGAGCGCGCCGATCTATCGCTTATTCTGCCCGCCAGCCAGAAGCAGGAGATTGAGCATAGCGCAGATGCGGAGCTTATCGACAAGTTGGTGGGTGCCTTGCCGATTGTCCTTGAAACGCCGGTTAATTTTAGTCTGGTGGATGAGCAGATACATTTTACCGTTCCTCTCAGCATATCAGCAGAGAAAATTAAAACCGCGCAATTCTTTCCAGCCCAGGATGGCCTGATTGCCAATGCATCGCCGCAACAGGTAAGCATAACTAAGGATGGGGTTGCATTCGCTGTCAAAAAAGCTGAAGGCAAGCCGCTGAGTGCCGCTGATGGGCTCGTATCGATTTTTCCTAAAGAAGGCGAACGTAAAAATTACGAAGTGCATCTGCAATTCCAGGCCAGTGTGGCAGGCGCACCGCCGTCACCGTATTCTGCGCAATTGATGCCTGTAATAACCTCCATGCTGTTTGCCTTGCTGGGCGGGCTGATTCTTAATCTCATGCCATGCGTGTTTCCCATTCTTTCGCTCAAATGTCTGGCGATTGCCAAGAAATCGGCGGCACATGCTAGCACGGTGCGCCTGCAGGGCATCGCATACGCTGCCGGGGTGATACTCAGCTTCCTGATTCTGGCTGCGCTCCTCATCACCATTCAGTCGGGCGGCAAGCTGGTGGGGTGGGGCTACCAGATGCAGTCGCCAGTATTTGTAACTGCACTTGCCTATCTTCTGTTTATCGTTGGCCTTAATCTTTCCGGCTATTTTGAATTGCCGGTGCTGCTGGGCGACGTTGGCGGCGAAGCAGTAGCCAAAGATAATAGCTGGAGCAGTTTCTGGACCGGCATGCTGGCTGTGGTCGTGGCGACTCCCTGCACGGCACCATTTATGGCGTCCGCCGTTGGTTTTGCGCTCACACAATCCATCCCCGTTATTCTGGCGGTCTTTATATGCCTGGGTCTTGGCCTCGCCTCGCCGTTTTTGCTTATCAGTCTGTTTCCGCGCCTTGCTACATTGCTGCCCAAGCCCGGCATGTGGATGCTGCGCTTCAAGCAGTTCCTTGCCTTCCCGATGTATCTCTCAGTGGTGTGGCTGGTATGGGTGCTGGCGCGTGAAGTCGGAGCGGATGGTGTTGGCATAGCGCTTTTGGGAATCGTGTTCCTCACTTTTGCCTTGTGGCTTTGGCAACGTGATTCCTTGTTTGTAAGCGCATTGGGCGCAATATTAAGCGCTGTGATAATCATCACGACGTTATTTTCGCTGCATGTGATGCCGGGCGGTAAAGCTGCATCGCATCTGCAGGCAGAGCCGTTTTCCATGGCGCGCCTTGATGCATTGCGTGCTGAGGATAAAGCCGTTTTTGTCGATGCCACGGCTGACTGGTGCATAACCTGCAAGGTCAATGAGACAGTAGCATTATCTTCGCAAACGGTAAAATCTGCATTTGCCGATAAGCATATCACTTATCTGGTAGCGGACTGGACAAACGACGATATGGAAATTACCAAATATCTCGCCTCTTTCGGCAGGCGCGGCGTGCCTATTTATGTGTATTATCCCCCAAATAAAGGCGAGCCTGTTGTGTTGCCGCAGATACTGACGCCGTCCATTGTTTTGAAAGTCATTAATCCATGAGCGATACCCATTTTGGATTCAAAACCGTTTCTGCGGAAGAAAAACCATCGCTGGTGCGCGGCGTTTTTGACGCGGTGGCTTCGCGCTATGACATTATGAATGATGCGATGAGTTTGGGTGCGCATCGTTTCTGGAAACAGGAGTTTGTGTCTGGCATCGCCTTGCGCCCGGATATGAAATGCCTCGATGTTGCGGGCGGCACTGGCGATATCGCCTTCCGGTTGCTTGCCAGGAATGCAGGCCATGTGACGGTGTGCGATATTAATCAGGCTATGCTTGAAGAAGGCCGCAAGCGCGCGGATGATAAAAATATCCTGCGCAATATTGAATGGCTGTGCGGCAATGCCGAGTCGCTGCCATTGCCGGATAATCAGTTTCATCTCTATACGATTGCCTTTGGCATCCGCAATGTCACCCATATTGATAAGGCGCTTGCCGAGGCCCACCGCGTGCTGATGCCCGGCGGGCGGTTTATGTGCCTGGAATTCAGCCATGTCAAAAGCGAATTATTAGCCAAATTATATGACACGTATTCCTTCTCTATCATTCCCAAATTAGGCCAATGGATTGCGGGAGACAGCGCGCCCTATCAATATCTGGTTGAAAGCATCCGCCAGTTTCCCGACCAGGCGAAATTCAGCAAGATGATCGGCGATGCAGGCTTCAAGCAGGTGCGCCACACCAATCTTGCTGGCGGCGTGGTGGCGATTCATTCGGGATATAAAATCTGATGCTGCGCACGCTTTATAATCTCGCCCGCCTTATCGGTATTGCGCTTATCCTCTCGCGCTACGATGTGCTGTTGTTCTGGCGCGGCGAAAATACTGCGCTCAAAGGCAAGCGCCTCGCGCATGCCCTGCATGAAATGGGACCGACTTTTATCAAACTGGGGCAGGTGCTTTCCACGCGTTCCGATCTGGTGGGCCAGGAAGTGGCATTGGCGCTTGCTGAACTCCAAGATAGGCTTCCGCCTTTCGCGAGCGGTACGGCGCGCAATATCATTGCCGAGCAATTAGGCAAGCCCGTCAGCGAATTATTTGCCACTTTTGATAATCAGGCCGCTGCCGCTGCTTCCATCGCCCAGGTGCATTTTGCAACATTGCATGATGGCAGAGAAGTTGCGGTGAAGATTCTGCGCCCCGGCATTGAAAGCGCATTTGAGCGCGACATCAGCCTGTTTTACTGGCTTGCGGATTTGGGCGAGCGTTGGCGGCCGCAGTGGAGGCGCTTTAAGCTGCTTGAAGTGGTGCAGACTTTTGAAGAGATGATTCATTTTGAAATGGATTTGCGTTTTGAGGCCGCCGCCGCCGTGCAGCTTCGCACCAATCTTATTAATGATGAAGGATTTTACGTCCCGGAAATTTATTGGACTCTGACCGGTCAGCATGTGCTGACACTTGAGCGCATCCGCGGCATTCCCATCAGCGACGTTGCGGCCATTAAAGCGGCGGGCCATGATCCGGTGCGCCTTGTCGATAACGCCGCCATAGGCTTTTTCCGCCAAGTGTTTCGCGACGGGTTTTTCCATGCCGACATGCATCCGGGCAATATGTTCGTGCTGCCAAACGGCGATATCGCAGTGGTGGATTTCGGCATTATGGGCAGGCTCGATCATAAAAGCCGTGTTTACCTTGCCCAGATTCTCCACGGGTTTTTAACCGAGGATTATTATAATCTCGCCAAAGTGCATTTTGATGCCGGTTTTGTGCCCGCCCATAAATCGGTGGATAATTTTGCCCTGGCCTTGATGGCGATTACCAAACCCATCATCGGGCGCAAGCTGAGCGATATCTCGGTGGGCAAACTGCTCGGCCAATTATTCACCACCGCCGAGGCCTTCGAGATGGAAGTGCAGCCGCATCTGCTGTTGCTGCAGAAAAATATGGTAGTGTCCGAAGGGGTGGGGCGCATGCTCAACCCGGATGTGAATATGTGGCAGGTGGCTGAGCCCCTGATTGAAGATTGGGCCAAGGAAAACTTAGGCGCGCGCGCGCGCATTAAAGAACATATTGAAGAGACTATTTCCCTGGCGCGCACCCTGCCTTCGCTTTTGCGCCAGACCGAGGCCGCTCTCAGCCGGGTAACGGACGGCGGCGTGAAACTGCACCGCGATACGGTCGCGGCGGCCCATACCGAGCGGCGGCGTTATCACCGCGACTGGCTCTATTTTGCCTGGGCCGTCTTAATTGTATTCGCTCTTGCCTATATTACAAAATAAGTTAGTATATTGACCTAATATACATTTTATTAGGTTATTTTGTAATGAACTCTATTAATTTATCCAATATTGTCACCCCCGCGAAGGCGGGGGTCTTAATCGGCTTGTTAAAGATTCTCGCCTGCGCGGGAATGACATTTAGGACTCTCTGAGATATTTAATTATTGCTAATATACTAAGACAAGATAAATGAATAAATCCGCACTCCTTATTATAACGGGCAGCATTGCCGCCTATAAATCGCTCGATGTCATCCGCCGTTTGCGTGAGCGTGATGTGCGGGTTACCTGCGTGCTTACTAAGGGCGGCGCCGAGTTTGTGACGCCGCTCTCGTTGGCTTCGCTTTCCGGCAATCCGGTCTATAGCGATTTGTTTTCCCTCAAGGATGAAACTGAGATGGGGCATATCCGCCTGTCGCGGGAGAATGATGTGATAGCGGTAATCCCGGCGAGCGCCGACATGATAGCCAAGATGGTTGCGGGCAGGGCGGACGATTTAGCTTCCACCACTTTGCTTGCTACCGATAAACCCGTGCTGATTGCTCCGGCCATGAACAGTAAAATGTGGGAGCACCCAGCGACCCGGCGCAATCTCGCCCAGCTGCGCAAAGACGGCATCCATATTATCGAGCCAGACGCGGGCGCACTGGCTTGCGGCGAAATAGGACAGGGGCGGCTCGCGGAAGTTGATACTATCGTAGCCGCTATTATTCACCAGCTTGAAGGTGATAAGCCGCTGGCAGGATTAACAGCGCTTGTGACCAGCGGACCCACCTATGAAGCGATTGATCCGGTGCGCTTCATAGGTAACAAATCTTCCGGCAAGCAGGGCCATGCCTTGGCCGAGGCGCTTGCACAAGCGGGTGCATCCGTCACTTTAGTAACTGGGCCTACGTCAGAAGGATTGCCCAAAGAAGCGGATATTATTCAGGTAACAACGGCGGAGGAAATGCTGGAAGCATGCAAAGCTGCATTGCCTAAAGATATTGTTATTTGCTGTGCGGCGGTGTCTGACTGGCGGGTAAAAACTCCTTTTGCTCAGAAACTCAAAAAACGCGCCAATGAATCGCCTCCCGCCATTGAACTGGTGGCGAACCCTGATATACTGCGTACCATTTCTACCCTTAAAACTAAACGTCCCAAACTGGTTGTAGGTTTTGCGGCGGAAACGCAAACTGTCCAGAAAAATGCCGAAGCCAAACGTATCAGCAAGGGATGTGACTGGATAATCGCCAATGATGTTTCCGGTGGCCAGGTATTTGGCTCGGAAAATACCAGCGCAGTTTTTATTGCCGCGTCGGGCAGCGAGCAGTGGAAAAATATCAGCAAAAAAGAACTCGCCCAAAAATTAATGCAAAAAATAATGGATTATTTTCCGGCCAAGGTCGTAAAACCCAAATGGAAGCAATCATGAAGGAGAAGAAGATGACGAAAATTGCGCTTACCCCATTGCCGCACGGCAGTGATTTACCGCTGCCGGAATACGCAACCGAAGACAGCGCCGGAATGGATTTGCTGGCCGCCGTGCAGCAGGATGTGGTGATAGCGCCGCATAAGCGCGCCCTGATTCCCACCGGGATCAGCATTGCCCTGCCCAAAGGCTATGAGGCGCAAGTAAGACCGCGTTCAGGTCTTGCGTTTAAATTCGGCGTTACCGTGCTCAATGCTCCCGGCACTATCGATGCTGATTACCGCGGCGAAGTTGGCGTCATTCTCATCAACCACGGCGACGAGCCCTTTACCGTTTCACGCGGAATGCGCATAGCACAAATGATTATCGCACCTTATGCGCGGGCTGAGTGGCAGCAGGTTGCTTCGCTCGATGAAAGCGCGCGCGGTTCTGGTGGTTTTGGTTCTACCGGTACAGCCACACAGAAAAAAACTGCATGATCCAGCTTTCTAAACGCCTGTTTTATGCTACCGAAGCGGTGCTTTACATCGCTTACAATGCGGCAAGCGAACCTGTCAGCAGCAAAGAGATTGCAGGCAAGCAGGGCATGCCGTCGCGCTACCTGGAGCAGATGATGCAGAAGCTGGTGCGCGCCGGAGTGCTGCGCGGCGTGCGCGGGCCGCACGGCGGATATTTATTGGCGCGTGAAAAACGCCGTATTACCCTTGCCGATATCTGCAAGGCGCTTGGAGAAGAGGAGGCGATTCCCAAATCGACGCCGCTGGGCAATCAGATTGTCGTGCCGGTGCTGCGTAAATTCCAGGCATCTATAGCAGAGCGGCTGCACGAAACGACGATTGCCGATCTTTATGAGCAGGCAACAGAACACCAGATTCGCAAGAGTGACGGCGAACGCACCGATTTTAATATTTAACTCGAGTATATTTAACCAAGGAGGAGTCTATGACTGCAACTGCATTGAAATTTGAACCTGCCCAACTCGATAGCCCAGGCCGTGGCCGCGTATATGACAACATTCTCGCCACTATCGGCAATACCCCGCTGGTGCGACTTCACCGCATTGCCAAAGAAGCAGGCGTAGTAGCTGATATTGTAGCCAAGCTTGAATTCTTCAATCCGCTTTCATCGGTCAAGGATCGTATCGCGCTTTCTATGGTTGAAGCGGCAGAAGCTTCGGGTAAGTTAAATGCCAATTCCGTATTGGTGGAGCCGACATCGGGCAATACCGGCATTGCACTGGCGTTTGTCTGCGCTGCCAAAGGATATCGGCTTATCCTTACCATGCCGGAAAGCATGTCGGTTGAGCGCCGCAAGATGCTCAAGATTCTAGGCGCTGAACTGGAGTTAACGCCTGCAACCAAAGGTATGCGCGGCTCCATCGAGCGCGCTGAAGAAATCGTAGCGGGCAATCCCAATGCTATCATGCTGCAGCAATTTAAGAATCTGGCCAATCCGGAAATCCACCGCAAAACCACTGCGCTTGAAATCTGGAACGATACAGCCGGCAAGGTGGATGTATTCATCACCGGCGTAGGCACGGGTGGAACGGTTACCGGAACTGCCCAGGTGCTCAAGCAAAAGAAACCCGGCGTAAAGATCATTGCGGTTGAACCTGAAGACAGCCCCGTGCTTTCCGGCGGCAAGCCCGGTCCCCACAAGATTCAGGGCATTGGCGCAGGTTTTATCCCCGATGTTCTCGATAAAACGCTTATCGATGAAGTAGTAACTATCGGCAATGAGACTTCGTTCGCCACCGCGCGTAAAGTAGCGAAGCTGGAAGGCATTCCTGTAGGCATTTCATCCGGCGCAACTATTGCTGCAGCGCTTGAAGTAGGTAAGCGCCCGGAGATGAAAGGCAAGCTTATCGTGGTTGTGGTTGCTTCCTCTGCCGAGCGTTATCTTTCAACGGATTTATTTGCCGAATAAAAACAGGCATTATATGAGATCGGGTGATATAGAGTTATTAAGCCATATCACCTGATCTTATTCCTTATGCTCACCGATACACAACGCCGCCGCTATGCGCGCAATATTTCGCTTCCCGGAGTTGGTGAAGCGGGACAGGAGAAACTGCTTGCCTCTAGCGTGCTGTTGGTCGGAGCGGGCGGGCTTGGTTCGGCGGCTATTTCTTACCTGGTCGCAGCGGGCATAGGCCATATAGGTATTGCTGATTATGACCGTGTGGAAATTTCCAACCTTCAGCGTCAGATACTCCATGAAACGGGAGATATTGGCCGCCTTAAAGTCGAAAGTGCGTGTGACCGTGTGCAGGAGCTCAATCCTGATGTACGAGTTACCACTTATTCTGAAAAACTCGATGCGGTTAATCTGACGCCCATAATTAAAGAATATGATATTGTTGTCGATGGTTGCGACAATTTTGCGACGCGTTTTGCCGTCAATACTGCCTGCCATAATCAAAAGAAGATTTTAATATCGGGTGCCATACGGGCATTTTCAGGACAAGTCGCTACCTTTAAATCCTATCTGGGTGGCGATAGTCCTTGTTATGCTTGTTTTGTAAACGGCCTTCCGGATGATGAGCGCGGATGCAATGATATGGGGGTCATTGGTGCATTGGCAGGTATTATTGGTTCATTTCAGGCGATGGAAGTCATAAAGGAGCTATTACAGACTGGTGAGTCTTTAGCAGGAAAACTACTACTGGTTGATGCATTAACATTTAAAAACCGTGTAATAAAACTTTCACGCGATCCTGACTGTGATTGCTGCGGTGCAAAATTGAAACAAGTTGCTCAATGAACAGAAAGAGAGTTTAAGTAGTCCCTCGGATATTTGGAGACTTTAAGACTCTAACAATAATAATATAAAAATGCGTCGCGCTATTATTGCAGGAATGATTGGAAACGGGCTGGAGTGGTATGATTTTGCCCTCTACGGCTATTTCGCCCCCGTCATCGGCAAGCTTTTTTTTCCTGATCATGATCCTTATGTGCAGATGATCGCCACTTACGGTGTGTTTGCTGCCGGTTTTGCAACGCGGCCCATTGGCGGGTTGTTCTTTGGCTATCTTGGGGATAAATTTGGCAGAAAATTTTCGCTCACTTTGTCCATTCTCATGATGGCCGTGCCTACCGCCTGCATAGGGTTGCTTCCTACCTATGCTACTATTGGACTGTGGGCGCCCATCCTCCTGACCTCGGTGAGGCTATTGCAGGGAATATCTATTGCCGGTCAATTTAGCGGCTCCATTACTTTTATTGTTGAGCATGCGCCTGTCGGTAAGCGTGGAATTGCCGGAAGCGCCACTATTCTTAGCCTTTGCATAGGAATGCTGCTGGGTTCTCTGATTGCCACTATTTTTGCCGAGTCATTATCCACGCAGGCTTTTGAAGCCTGGGGATGGCGGGTGCCTTTCCTGTTAGGAATTATCATCGCATATGTAGGATTTTATATCCGCCACCATACCGAGGAAAGCCCGCATTATATCAAAGCAAGGGATGAAGGTAAATTATCACCGACGCCCCTGCGCGAAGCATTTAAGAATCATCCGTGGGAATTATTGCGTGGTGTCGGGATTTATATGGGGGTTACTATCCCGTTTTATACCCTCACAGTATTTTTAAATGGATTTGTATCCAAGGGGCTTGGGCATCCCGTCAAAGATGCCTTGCTGATGAGTACGCTGAGCATGTTTCTGCTCTTGGTAATGGTGCCCTTTACCGGTTGGTTAACCGATCTATGGGGAAGAAAACGCGTTCTGATGTGGTCGGCCGCGGCATATTTTGTCTTTGCTTATCCTATTTTCTGGTTCATGACTGTGCCGGGATTTACAGCCCCTCTTATGGCGCAATTGGCCTTTACGGTAATTGTTGCATTTTATGTGGGCGGCGCACCCACTGTTTTTGTCGAGCTTTTCCCTACCAGTGTGCGCTATACCGGAATGGCGCTTTCCTATAATATATGCGCCGCGGTTTTTGGCGGCACAGCGCCGTTTGTTGAGACCTGGCTTATCAGAAAAACAAATATGAACACTATAGTAGCGTTTTATATTATGTTTTCTGCAGTCGTATCACTCATCGCCTTCATCGGGTACCATGATCGCTATAAGGAAGAATTACATTAAGAGCTCTGATAAAGGCGGAGAAGTCCGGCGATTGACCCATTCTCCGTTCGCATGGCCGCATTTTATATATATTTTCTTGCTGCTATTCCTCCTGCCTGCGGGGTATTCAGCATCTGCTGCGGATGAAGAGAATGCGGAAAGCCTTCCGGTTCCGCGTTTTGCATCGTTCAAATCCGGCGAAGTGAATATGCGGGTGGGACCCGGAACCCGTTACAGCATTAACTGGGTCTATAAGCATGAAGGCTTGCCGGTTGAGATTATTCAGGAGTTTGATCAATGGCGCGAGGTGCGCGATTTTGAAGGCACTACGGGCTGGGTGCATAAGCAGATGCTGCAGGGCAAGCGCACAGCGGTTGTCAAGGGAGGCGTAAGCGTTTTGCGCCGTTCACCCGAAGCCCATGCAAATCCGCTTCTGCGCCTGGAATCAGGTGTAATGGGACGGCTGCTTGAATGTGAAAAAGACTGGTGCCGGATACAGGTTTCCAGCCATAAGGGCTGGATTGAAAAGAATCATCTGTGGGGAGTATACCCGAAGGAAGAATTTTAGCTAGTTTTTAGGAATATTTTGCCTATTAAACCCGCGCTGTTTCCCAATTATTATGCTATACTCAATAGAGGAAACTTTATCATTATGATTATAGCTTTATGTTAAAACGATGGCTTGTCTCAGTGATGGAATCAACTGCGGGTAGCACTGCTATCGAGTATGCGTTCGTTATTCCGGTGCTCA
>JABDAT010000006.1:47073-51103 GCA_013288985.1 Alphaproteobacteria bacterium | reverse complement strand
CACTATTTTCTTTATTAAAATAACCCGCGAACTCTTTAAATTGTCTGCAAAGTACGGAATTTCCACACTCAAGAAGGGTCTTTCCCTGATTTTCAGCCGCAACAACGCTTTTTATATCGTTAACAAAATAATAACGAATGGGAGTAGCGCAGATGCGTTCAAAGTCACGCGTACTCACTGCTTCCTTGAATTTTGCGCCGCTGCGGTTGATCACAAGAGATATGCGATTGTTCTCCACGCCGGTTGCGCGCCATGCACCCATTAATCGTGAAGAATGGGTAACCGACCGTAACCATAATTGCGCTACCATTATGGCATGCGTCGCATGCGTTAAGGCAGATGCCATCCACGGTGTCCATATATGAGGAAGATCGAGCACTACAAAATCATAATTACGGCGCAGGATAGTAATCAGTTCATATATTACTTCTGCACGAATATCTGGAATAGTATGTAACTGGTTGGGTGCGGCGATGACCTTGAGACGGCTATTGCCGTACGTTGCTATCATGCGTTCAATAAGCGTAAAATCAATGCCACGATCGGGATGTTCCAAAAGTTCTTTAATGCCAAAAGGCGTTGTAAGATCAAGATTTTTGGCTACCATGCCGAACTGATAATCCATATCTACAAGCACGACGGATTTTCGATATTCCGTTGCCAATGTATAGGCTGTATTCAGTGCGAGCGTACTTGCGCCATCTCCCGAAGCCGCACCCATGAAAGTAATAACCTTGCCGCCTACGTCTTTGTGGGGCGCATTATCCATCATTAATGCCGCGAGTACATCGGCAGGCTTGATGGGCCTTGTAAAATATTCAGCTACTCCGCGTGCACGTAAAGCACGGTAAAAACTGACGTCATTGATCGAACCGATTACAACTACTCGTGTCCGTATATCGCAATATTCAGCTATCGTATCAAGCTCAGCAAGCACATCACTTCCTCGCTCGCCGATATCCACAATCAGGTAATGAGGAGATTCCGTGCGCGTACTTAAGGCAGAGACGGCATCCTTGAGATTGCCGATCACGACATCGGCATTGGGATATCCTAGCAAATTGGCAACTTGATGCGCAAACTCTTGCTCATTATCGTGAGCTAGAATGGCCATTACTGGACTTTGTATGTTCATTATATATGCAATTCTAGAATATGATAAAAATACAGTTACGTAGCGGCTAAACTACCTGCTGCCGCCCGAAAGACTGCCTGTTTGCAGCGTTTGCTGAGTAGCAACGGCTTGGAAATCAGTATCCACTTTTGTGGGCTGCTGATAACTATCCATAGCCTGAACAGCCTTAAGTGCATCAGGATTATCCATAAGCGGCGGGCTGGTAAACTGGCGTTTATCACTTACCATCTGCACAATATTCACTGCGTCTGTGCATCCGAAGGTTGGATAATTAAGATTATAGGGGTTAATCATATTATCAATATAACGATTCTCACAATCGCGCGCGAGCACACGTTCATATACGAGCACAACATTGCTGTCTGAATTGGAAGTATATTTCACAGGTATGCCGAATTGATGCAATACGTTCTGAGCTTGTCCGCACAACGCATCCCCATCTGGGCAATTAAGCTCTGCACGGGTAGGCTGATCTTGATTAACCCAACCGGTAATTTCCTGTATAGAACTGGGCGACTCAATTTTAAGGTTGACGACCTCTGATGAGACGTCCAGCAAACTCTCTGGCTGGCCACGCGTATAATAGGCTTCCTTGGGTATTTGCGAACAGGAAAACAGTAATACGCTTAATGTACTAATATAAATTATCTTTTTCATCATAAAATTAATCCGTCATAAAACCAATGGGACCTTCTAGGCTCGGCGTCTGGGATGCGCGGTAAGCATTGCCAGACATTGAACCCAGCACACCGTAGAAAAACTGCTCCATAGTGCTGGCAGGCCGGAAATCATCTGTCGGCAACCGTATATCACTGGATTTTACGGGATCAACTATATAGGGCGTCACCGCTACTACGAGTTCGGTTTCATTACGCTGATATGACGTGGTCCGCAGCAGCGCGCCTAAAAGAGGAATTTCTGAGGCGCCAGGAACCTGATTTATGCTGGAATTTAGATTGTCCTGTATAAGGCCTGCAATCATAAAGCTTTCACCAGGAGCCAATTCTACAGTGGTTTTTACACGGCGGGTGTCTAATCCCGGAATGATAGTGCCGTTAGAGCTGACCTGGTTTGCAGTATCAATCTGTGAAACTTCCGGCTCTACAACCAACCGGATACGGTTTTCTGAGAGCACAAAAGGAACAAACTGCACTGAGACGCCAAATTGCTGAAACTGCACTGTGGTAACGGGAGCCGAACCTGTAGTGGCCTGAACGGAAGGCACGGGGAATTCACCTCCTGCCAGAAACTCAGCTTTTTCACCAGACATCGCAACCAAGTTTGGCTCTGCCAGCATTTTGAGCAGACCTTCAGTCTCTAAGGCTGTTAGCGCAGCGCTTAGTCCACCTTCGCTGCCATTGAAAAATCCTTGCAAAAGTCCGCCGCCGGTTAAATTAGGCTGAGGGATAGTCAGGCCAGGAAAAGGAGTGGTCGCGCCCGTCTCAAAAGATTGCTGGCCACCATTTACGCCGCCCAAAACCCCGCCGCCCGAACCGGTTCTTGAGCCGGCCATTGTAATGCCCAGCTGTTTAAGAGCGTTACGCTGAATTTCGCCTATGCGCACCCGCAACATCACCTGTTGACCAGAAGATATTTTCATCAGGTTTAGAATCGTAGATTGTCCGGCACCCTGGCTAGCGCCGCCGCCAGCACCCGCACCGCCCGTAGCGCCACCGCCAGCTATGGGAGTGCCGCCGGTTGTGCCTGCACCGCCGCCACTGCCGGCACCGCTGCCCGCACCATTCTGGTTAACAAACTGAGTAACAATTTTCATGGCTTCTTCGCCGGCTGCCGCATCACTTATATCACCAACCAAGGCTATGCTTGTATTTACCAGTTCCACACCAATATGTTCATGCGGCAGGAAGTTGTGCAGCGCTTTACGTATCGCCGGTAAATCATACCCTACGATGATATCAAACTGGCGTATTATCTTATTATTCTTGTCAAACAATTTTGCATTGGTGCGGCCAATTTTCTTTCCAATAAACGCCACGCGTTTGGCGCCAATAATATGGACATCTGCAATATCGGGATCGGCTACAATAACTTCCGCAATATCCTGGGGTACAATGACCAATTCTGAACGGCTGGCTGGTACAAATAATCCGCCCACTTCAGCGTTCATATTTTTTTCTGGTATTGCCCCGGACGCCAGAGGCATCGCCATAAGCAAAGCGGCGAACACAAGTGCCGTTGTACTTTTCCATCTATACGCCATTGCATTATTTCCCCGATTAGATCTTATCATGGCCGTGATACCTCAACTGCTTCGGCCTTTACACCACGCACAACCACGATTGATGATTTTTCATCCACTTTCCCCAAGGGCTCTGCAGACACAGAAGAAGCCAGATTGCCATTGGCATCGTAAAGCACCGGAAAATAGGACGGCGGTGTAAGGCGCGATAAATCACCCACGCCAGTGGGCCGCACCAACTGCATTTCGTCTTTATCTTTCAGCGAACGCAATGTCAGCGACAATCGGCCATTGCCATTTTCCACCAAGCGTAATTTCTGCGCATCGCTTGCTGTAACTTCAAGCGAAATATTATTGGGCAATACAGGCAGTTCTCCGCCATGAGCAATACTTTTTTGATTAACAGCCATAACACGGACATTGGACAGCAACACCTCCGTTACAGCATCGCGTTTGGGAGGGGCAGCAGCAGTATTTCCGGTAATATCTGTGACGGGAGCGCTTTCAGTAGCTTTGCTAAGAGAAAGATCATGCGTAACAAGAACATCTACGCGATCTCCTGGAAATACAAAGCCGCCCACCCCGGATATAGAATCAACTGAAATGGTGACGACCCGCATCCCCTTGGGTAATGCAGCAGCAAGAAAACTGGGATCTTTATCATTCGCCAACTTATTGCGTATAATCGGCTCGCC
>JABDAT010000006.1:0-47063 GCA_013288985.1 Alphaproteobacteria bacterium | reverse complement strand
GCCTTTCTGAAATGGCGTGCGCACCACCATTTTTACAAGATCGCTGGCCTGGCCAGGATTGGCAGGCACCATATCTTCCAAAAGAAGGTATTTGGGCCAGGGCTGAATATCCAGCATGTCCGGTTTTATAATGGCGCCAATGGGTATATCTTGCTTGGCTGTATAAATATCAATGGTTGGCACCTCTTTAACCTGTACCTGAGGCGTAACAACGGGAATATCGCGGCTGGAATCCTTAGAAGTGAAGTGCATAGTGATAAAAAAAGCACCTGCGGCGAACGCGATCGCAACAAACATAATAATCAAGCGCATTGTTTTAAGACCTCACACATTTGAATCCCGTCGCCAGATTTAGAGACGTTAAACTTTATAACCAATAAACAATAACATTCAAACCAAAAATCACTCTCATAATATAGATAATGAAATATGCATATAAGTAAAGCAGCAAAAGATACAGCTGAAAATTATGCTTACGATGGATGCATAAATAACAGAAAAGGCGTGAATGTGAATTCACGCCTTTTCCAGATGATTCTTAATTTGCCTTAAAGACTGTAATGTCTCCAGGCTATCACCAAAAGGTAAATTAAGATGCTACCTTCAAATTTACAGCCGAAGATTTGCCTTTTTCCATGGCAACTTCGAATTCAACACGCTGACCTTCCATCAGTGTGCGCAGGCCAGCTTTCTGGACAGCGGAGATGTGTACGAAAACGTCTTTCGAACCATCTTCTGGCTGAACGAAGCCGTAGCCTTTAATTGTATTGAACCATTTTACGATACCGGTAGCCATAATAAAAACCTCTCGATTCGAGTTAAACATTGGGACAAACAAGGCTGGGCGTTTGTCGTCAATGCTAGAAAGAGAGGCAGAAAGGCTAGGCTCCCGGCTACTATTCCTGCAAGTCGAAAAAGCGACCGCATTATTCATCCGACCGCGACACAAGGCTAGGCTCACGACACGGACCGCCTTCTTTATAACAGCAAAAAGGCCTTAAGGGAAGGATTTTCTGGCTCACTGCATTAGAAACGCCGGTTTTGACTACATAAATTGTTCTTTAATGATGCGTTCTTCGAGATTATGTTCCGGGTCAAAGAGCAGCTTAATAGAGGTTTTTTGCTGTTCATGCACCGCTACCGATACTACGTCCCTTACCTCAGTAAAGTCGGCAACAGCGCTCACCGGGCGTTTTTCAGGGTCCAACACTTCGAATGTTACCGAAGAGTTATGATTTAATAAAGCGCCCTTCCAGTGGCGCGGCCTGAAAGGCGATAAGGGGGTAAGGGCAATAATATTGGAACCCAGCGGAATAATGGGGCCGCCGGCAGAGCTGTTATAGGCTGTACTGCCTGCGGGTGTGGAAACCAGTACGCCGTCTGAGGTCATTTCAGGAATGCGCACCACATGATCCACCGTAATACGGATTTTAGCAGCCTGCCGGCTTTGGCGGAACAGCGAAACTTCGTTAATAGCCAGCAATTCATAATCTTTGCCGTGCAGGTTGCGGGCATACATTCTGAGGGGATGCAGCAAATGGCTGCGTGCGTCTTCAATCCGCCCGGTAAGCCGGTTGGGTGAGTAACTGTTCATAAGAAACCCGACAGTGCCGCAATTCATCCCGTAAAACGGAATATTGCGCGCCATATAATGGTGCATGGCCTGCAGCATGAATCCGTCGCCTCCAAGGACCACAATGACGTCTGCAGCATCTCCCGCATCGCCTCGCCGCTTCTTCGTAACATCGACAATAGTATAGTGCTTGGCAATTTCATGATAGGCTGTCTGCGCTATCTTGGTGCTGTCGGCGATGCATGCTATCTGTAATGGCTTGGTCATAATAACTCTGATATATCAGTGTAGAACATGGACTATACACGAAACTGGCTCAAGCGAAATCCAGAAAATTTTCCGGTCGCCTCCTGGCTGCTGCCCAAAGCTGCGCGGGCGCCGATTCTTGCATTCTATGCGTTTGCCCGTGGCGCTGATGAGATTGCCGATGATATTCACATGTCAGCAGAGCAGCGTCAGCACGCTTTATTGTCACTGGAAATGACGTTAATGGCTGGCGAAGGCAAGCTGCCGGAATTTGCAAAAGAATATAGCATGCTTATACTGCAATACCCGCCGTTGCTTTCTTACGGCCGCGATTTGCTTTCGGCGTTTGTACAAGATACGGTCAAAACCCGTTATCACGATTACAATGATCTCATTGATTACTGCCAGCGCTCAGCTGCTCCGGTGGGGCGCGCAGTTTTAACCTTGTGCGGTGAGAAAGCGGTTAATCTGGCGGCATCGGATGCGCTTTGCAATGCATTGCAGATACTCAATCACATTCAGGATTGCAGCGATGATTATGTCAACCGCGATCGCGTGTATTTGCCGCTGGCCTGGTTTGCGCTTTCCAAAATTACCGTGGCGGCGCTTGCTGCATCTGAGGCAAGCCTGCAACTCAGGCAGGTTATTGATCACGGGCTTGATAATTGCGATCAATTGCTTACAAAGGCAAAACCGCTTTTCAAGACGATTGAAGATAAAAGACTCCGTAAAGAAATCAGGCTCATTTATCTGCTGGCGCAAAAATTAAGCGCCCGCTTGCGTAAGCACGATCCATTGCAATCCAAAATAAGAGTGGGAAAATTAACCGTAATGTGGTGCACGGCCAAAGCCCTGATTTCTGTATGAAAAAAGACAATGGAGTTTCCGCCAGTTCTTTTCACCTGCCTCTGAGGTTCTTATTGCCCGTCCAAAGACGGGCAATGCACATCCTCTATGATTTCTGCCGTGAAGCGGATGATGCCGTAGACAATATCGCCAGCAAAGATGATGCTGTCTTGCGGCTTATAGGGCTGCGCCAGCGCATCCATGTACTATATTCCTCCGGAAACGTAGCCGATCCTTTGCATGATATTATTGAAAGCTTTGCCCTCAAGCGGGAATACTTTGAGTCCATACTGGATGGTATGGAAATGGATGTAAAAGGACAAATGCTCAAACCTGATTTACTGACACTTCAATTATATTGTTACCGGGTGGCAGGTTGTGTTGGTTTGCTGTCTTTGGCTATTTTTGGCGTTAAAGATATAGCAGCAGAAATGTTTGCTGTTGCGCTGGGTCATGCCTTGCAGCTCACCAATATTTTGCGTGATGTTCAGGAAGATGCAGCGCGCGGAAGGCTATATCTGCCCCTGGAATGGCTGCAGGGGGAAGGGGCTGCAGGGCTCATGCCGGATACGTTGAAGGATTATGCCAAAGCGGTGGAAGCGGTCTGCAAAAGGCTGGCTGTTCTGGCCCAGGAATATTTTGCTGAAGCTGAACGATTGAGTCATCAATGCAACCAGCGTCGTTTATTGCCTGCCTTGCTGATGCGTGATGTATATTTTGCCTATTTGCAGAGGATGTGCGCGCATGAGTATTTCCTGCAGCGGCGCATGATGCGATTGGGATTTTGGCAGAAGATTACTATCACCATTAATGCTATGCGGTATAGCTGGCCTTTAAGGTCTGCCGGGAATACCACCAGCTGAGCCTATATCTGCCCCTCCTGGTTTAATATCGGGGATAGTATGAAGTTTTTTCGGATTATGCACCTGCAATAGCCCCGGTTGCTCTGGGGATTGCATATGCCCCGCCATATCAAACGCAAGCGTATGCAGATGCGCATATGCCCCCTTGTGCAGGGTCAATCCCTTTTCCAGCATGGCAATGCCGCGATATTTATCCATATCGGTAATAATCTCGGTGCGGTAAGACCCGTCGCTATTTGCACGAAGCACTTTAAAATCGCTGGAATAGTGTTTTTGCGGCGTGTGTAAATATTTTTTCCAGGCTTCCGCAATCGGCCAGTTGGTGTCTAATATTTTTGTTAGGGTTTTGTTTAACTCAGCATCCTTCTTGCCGTAAAGTGCATGAAGCGTATTTGCATCCATATTGGCAGCGTAAGCAATAATACGTTCTTTGCCGGGTTCTGCAAGAGCGTCGAACATAATATGGCGATCGACATATTTATTGCGCATGGCGTCGCTGGTGGATACGGGAAAGTCTTTGTGCGTTGACATACTCACCTGGGGAATTACTGCACGCAATTTTTCGGCAAAACGTGCCCAGGCACGCCCCATACTGTCATCGATAGTTCGTCCCTGCTTTTCTAATGTTGCGCGTTTTTTAGGGTTATGCACATACAAAGGAGCGGCTGCAGCCAGTACGGTAGTTTTGTAGCCTGCCTGCTTAAAGGATTTTAATATCTGATCATATTTGCCCTTAAAGGGAATATCTGTGCCCTTAAAGGGAGAGCCTGTGCCGTCAAGAAAGAAGTCAAACTTGCCTTCTCTTGCCCGCTTGGTGGTAAGCGCGCGGATGGTTTTTCCAAATTGTTCGAATCTTTTATAGTCATCACCATGGTGATTGGCGCCTAAGAAGAGCCAGAATTGATCGCATTTCCTACGGACGGCATCAAGTGAAGCTACAACTAAGTGTTTTGCTCTTTTCTCGCCCAACTCTTCGCATGCCGCTTTTAATGTAAATGTTTTGTGCGAGGCAGAGCCACCACCGGAAGAATAGGCATTGGGGGATGTGGCTGGCGGTTCTTTAAGTGCTACAGTCTCCTCCGCTCCGTTTTTAATGGTAAGTACAAATTCCTTGTCGGTGATTGCCCGGATGCGCGGTAATTGCAGGCAGAGATTTGGTTCGGCTTTTTCAATCAGCGCCAGAATATCTGGCGAAGCGTGTTTTTTAAGATCCTCTATTTTTTTGTGCACGTTCTGTTTTATTTGGTTCTGTATGCTCTCTTTCTTTGTTGGGTTAATCTCCGTATTATCAGTGATGCCTGGAGGATAAAAATCAGTAAAATCTTGCATATGGTTTTCACTCAGGAAACGCATAAATCGTGTGAGTTCACTATTTTCACCATCCATCCGCAGGCCGGTGAGTAAATCTACATCCAAACACACAAGCTTATTATCGCAACCGGCGGTTTTTCTGCCGTCAATAGTATCTTTTGCAGGTAGATCAATCAGCTTCATTTTTAATTCCTGGACTGGAGATAGGGTGGGTTTTTGAAAGGGACGAGTAATAACAAGAGTATCGCCGGGTGCTTTTGGATGTTCTACGTCTATGATGGGGATGGCGGGTAATGTTGTTTTTATACAGGAACCTAAATATAATGTACTTGTCGGCAAATTAACGGGAACGGTATCAGGATTGCGTCCGCTATCCAGATGTTGTGTGATTTTGGCTGTTGTTTCTCTGCTGCAAAGAACCAGGCGGCCTGTCTGCGTAACCAGGCATTCTTTATCAAATACTTTATAGCTTAGAAAACGTAGTCCTCCGATGGTTACAAAAGAAGAAGGAGGATTAGCCCATCGTGCAGCAGGAGCATTTAATTCCTTGGGGAAAATGGCTTCTTCTGCGCGCTTGCCCATATCTTTTTGCGAAGCGTCCGCACGGCTGAAATCAACGCCATAGGGGAAAATCTCTTTGCCTTTTTCGCCGCGCCCTATTTCGGTCAGCAATACGCCCAATGCGAATTCCGCATGCGATAAGGGGCTGCGCTCATTTGTGACCAGAGTATTATATAATTCTGCTGTTGCCTGCGCAAAATGATTGCGTATCCCCTGTTTCATCTGGCCATGCCGATCGTAATATGTGTCGGCAAACTTATGAAATAGTGTTGATAAATATTGCAAATCCTCACCTTTTAGCTTGGCGGTATTTTCCGCCTGCCAGCTTTCTTTAGTATCCGTACATTGCTTATGATCACGGTGAACATACCGGTAAATCCCCAGAAAAGTATTATATAGATTATCGCCGACCTCTCTGTTGGTCTTGCCACCGTCGGGAGGGCTGGCGGATATTATATCCCTATTGCTGATAAGGTGATGATCAAGGAAATACACGGCGCGCGCCGCTGATTCAGTAACGGCGATGTCTTGAAGCGTGGTGCGTTCTGTAGAGGTGGCGGTCATTATATAATACTAGGTGCAGTCGATTATTTTCAGAGTAATGATAGCGGGAGAAAGTAAACTTTCTCTTAAGGAAAATGCTAAATAATGTGGGTATTCTAGGCTGTCTGCCTGATAAGGGCGATAATATAGGAAAGGTTGTCGATATTTTTGCCGGACGATTGGGAAATCAGGTTCTGCACCAGAAGGTTGGAGTCTATTTTCTGCCCCGTGCGCTGCATGTCGGCCACGATGCTGAGCAATAATTTACAGGCGCCGAAAAATTTATCCGGCAGGGCTGCTTTACCGTAGAGCGCCTTAAAACCCAAGCCCCCTTTATCATGAATAAGAAGCTGCGCGTTACGGACCGGTATGTTCGACAGGCGCGCCAGGCTGGTTTCAAAGAAGTAAAGATTGCCACGGCAGAGCGAGGTTAGAATAATGGAAGGCGTAAGCCTGCCAAAGGCCTGCAGCTGATCGACGAGTTTTTCAACCTCGTGCGTATGCTGGCCGTCAATCAGCTTAAGAGTGGCGACTTCGCGGGTTTTCTCCGCCTCATGGGCAATGGCAGTTGCGGAAATATTGTAATGATTGCGCAACCTGTCAGCGAGCGTATCCGATACCAGCGAAATCACTTTTTCCACTATAGTAACCGGCAATCCAGGCCGTTCGGCAACCGCGTCCATTACGTCTTTGATCTTACTGTGGTCGCGAATAATATTCTGATATAAAGATTCCGGTATCAATGCGCCAAGATTCTTTAACAATTGAGAGATTATTGTGGAATTCCGCGTCTCAACCAGCGCAATGGATATGGGCTCAGATACATGTTTGCGCCTTGCGATTGCAGAGAGTTTATTGGCATGTTTCGCGCTGTGAATTAGGGCAATTAAATCATTGTCCGTCAATAGGGTTGAATATTCAATGATAGGCAGTGCCACGCTGTCAGCGTCACGCGCTAAAGCAATAATGATATCACGCGGTATATTGGGGTTGTCTTTGAGCATCATTGCAAGCGTCTCGCGCACGCTTATCTCAGTATCTTTTACCAACAGACGAAAAACCTGTTCGGCCAGCTGCAGTTCATTCTGACTGTATTTCTTTTTGTTGTGGCTCTCCGCAATTTTTTTAAGCACGTCAATGCGAACGTCGGGGGTTTCTTCCGTCAGCAGACGTTCCACATCATGTGCGTCAAGTTCCAGCGCGTTATGGGGGAGATTAATAGACGGGTGCTGCATCACGCGCAATATTCTGGATAAGGGTGAGTAGATAATCCATATACTCTATCTTGCGTGCAGCGTCATCCTGTAAAAGTCGATTTGCCAGACGCTGCCTGAAATCATTGCGCTGATATCTCCCATAACTTGTTTCTTCCAACACTACTTTCAGCAAATATTTTGTGGCTGCAAACAGTTCCATCGGCAGGCAGCTTGTTTTATAAAGGGATTCAAATCCGTTATTGCTTTGATCGAGAATGAGTAATTGTGTATTGATGATTGAGATGTCTGAAAGTTTTGCCATGGCGTGTTCAAAGAAACGCATGTCGCCCAGGCATAGGGAACGGATAATAATCGATAAAGTAAGCCTGCCCGTTTGGTAAAGCTGGTTCA
Source organism: Alphaproteobacteria bacterium (assembly GCA_013288985.1). Classification (GTDB taxonomy): domain Bacteria; phylum Pseudomonadota; class Alphaproteobacteria; order Rickettsiales; family JABCZZ01; genus JABDAT01. Next base: position 39,513 of record JABDAT010000006.1, on the reverse strand, counting down.
CCAATTTGGCGATATCCATCGTCTGCATATCAGTGTCAACCAGTCCAAGCGTGGCAAGTTCGCGCACGTCTTTGGTGGTATTGTCTGCAATCTGCAGTGAGAGTTTATACTGCTGTGTCAGCACCTTTTTCATTTCGTCGGATACGGCTACAAACAGTTTTTCCGCGAGTGTTACTGGTAATCCGCCGCGCTTTACCATTAATTCAAGAATCGAAGCATTGTCGGCGCATGATGTATAGATATGGCCCAGCTCCTTTTCGTCGATGCTGGCGCTTTTGTTGCTCAGTAATGTTTCAATAACCGTGACATTCGATTTTTGCAGTAAAGCCTCTGATAATTCATGCGATACGGTTTCACGGCGCGCAATAGTCGACATTACGGTAACATCCTGCGTGCTTTGGGTGATTGCTATGAGATCGTCTTCGGTAAGGACATAAGAATTCTCCAGCACCTGAACGGCAACTTCCGTCACATCTTTAGCAAGTTTAAGGATGACATCATGAGGCGCGTCCATGCTATGGGCAAGATGGGTGCTTAGCATCTTGCGGACTTTTACTTCGGCATCATTAAGCAGCAGGCGAAAAATCTCCACCGCAATTTTTTTTTCGCTGGCGCTGAAGCCGCCTTCGGAGAATCCAGACGCTACTTTTTGCGCGACTTCGATGCGCGCCTCGTGAGAGGGTTCTGCAACTAATTTATGGAGGTCGCTTAATTGAATGGCCATAATTAAAATGGTAACAAGTTATCTCGCGATTTAATATAAAATTATACACAAGTTTTAGTTAATAATTGGTTAATTCATGGGGTATTTGCTTAATAAATTAATTTTTAATCTTTTTCTCTTAAGAGGTTGTATATAGAGTATTATGCAATGGGTTTATGTGGTATTGGTAGTGGGCCGTCATTGCATTAAGATGATAAACTGAAAAGGAATACAGCAGTGGATAAAATCTATCCTGATGCGCGCGCTGCGCTGCAAGGGTTATTGTCTGATGGAATAACCATTATGGCGGGGGGGTTCGGGCTGTGCGGCATTCCCGAACATTCGATTCTGGCCATTCATGATTCCGGCGTCAAAAACCTGACCGTTATCAGTAATAATTGCGGTGTCGATGATTTCGGGTTGGGGATATTGCTTGCCACCCGCCAGATCAAGAAGATGCTTTCGTCTTATGTAGGTGAAAACAAGACATTCGAGCGTCAATATCTTGCAGGCGAACTGGAACTTGAATTTAACCCGCAAGGCACGCTTGCCGAACGCATACGCGCAGGTGGCGCCGGCATTCCGGCGTTCTATACCAAAACCGGTGTCGGCACCATTGTGGCCGATGGTAAGGAAACACGGGAATTTAACGGCGAGATGTATGTGATGGAAAAAGGGCTGGTAGCCGATATCGCCATTGTAAAGGCATGGAAAGCGGATACATCAGGCAATCTAGTGTATCATAAAACCGCGCGTAATTTTAATCCGATTATGGCCACCGCCGGCAAGATAACCATTGCCGAAGTGGAAGAGCTGGTGGAGCCCGGCATGCTTGATCCTGCCACGATCCATACCCCCGGTATTTTTGTGCAGCGCTTATTTGTCGGAACGCATTATGAAAAACGCATTGAGAACCGTACAGTGAGGGAGAAATAATATGGCCTGGTCCCGTGACGATATGTGCAAGCGCGCCGCCCAGGAACTCCATGATGGTGCTTACGTTAATCTGGGTATTGGCATGCCAACAATGGTTGCGAATTTTGTGCCCAAGGGCATGCATGTAACCTTGCAGAGCGAGAACGGAATGTTGGGCATGGGCCCTTTTCCCTTGCCAGAGGAAATTGATCCCGATCTTATCAATGCCGGAAAACAGACCATCACAGCGCTTCCTGACAGCAGTTATTTTGACAGCGCTACGTCATTTGGCATGATCCGCGGCGGTCATATAGATCTCGCCATACTGGGTGCGTTGCAGGTATCAGGGCAGGGTGATTTAGCCAACTGGATGGTGCCTGGTAAAATGGTCAAGGGCATGGGCGGCGCGATGGATTTGGTGGCAGGCGTTAAGAAAATCGTTGTGCTCATGGAACATAATGCCAAAGACGGCAGCCCTAAGCTTGTCAATGCATGTACCTTGCCGCTTACCGGCGTGCGTGTAGTGGATATGATAATCAGTGAACTGGGTGTCTTTGTAATCGAGAATGAAAAACTTAAGCTGATTGAAACAGCGCCCGGCATTACTCTGGAAGACATAAAAAAACGGACGGAATCTCCATTTGAAGTGGCAAATGGAATATAATCTTTACTTATAATTCCCCTATGAAAGAGCGCGGCGTATTTCACATTATTGCGCTTATTTCCGCCCTCATCTTATGGGCGTTCATTTTTTTCTGTGCCGGGCTGATGGGCGCGCAGAGCGATATGTTTGCGCGCGGCTGGAACGCGTTTACGTCAGGCGAATTGCAAGCGGAACTTTTGCCTTATGCTAAAGATTCTTTTGATAAACAGCTGACCGTTTGGAAAACCGCGCCGGACGCTTTGCAAGGCGGCGCATTGTTAATTGGGTCGCATTACAGCCAGAACCCGGCCTTGCTGCTGGTAAACGATGAAGGCAAAATCCTGCATCAATGGCGGGTGGAAAAGAAAATTGTTAATCCTGAACTTACTCCATGGTGGGGGACGATAGAGCATCCCGATGTTTTTGCCATTGATGATGCGCATCTTTTACCGCAGGGCGATGTTATATTCATCCAGGATTTTCGTGATCTGCAGAATTATCGCGGCCAGCGGCTGGCGCGCATGGATAAGGATTCACATATACTCTGGCAGGTGCCAGGGTTCTTTCATCATGAATTTGATATTGCCGGGGATCCGCAGAGAATTTATGCCATGGCGTCGCATATGCGTGACGAATTGCCCGTTATTGGTCCCAAACACAGCAATGTCCGTTACCTGGAAGATAGAATTGAAGTCTATACGATGGACGGAAAGAAAATAGATTCCTGGTCGATCATCGATGCATTCGCCCATTCACCTTACCGCAGCATGCTTTCCTCATTTGAAATTGACGTGCGCGATTTGCAGCGCGTGAAAATGCCTGACGGAAGAGTGCTGTATGATATGCTCCATCTCAATTCCCTGCAGCATCTAAACGAAGCGCAGGCAAAATCTTTGCCTTTTGCCAGGGCGGGCGATTTACTGATTTCCTTGCGCGGGCTTAATACGCTGGCGGTGTTTCGCCCCGATACCAATCAGATTGTCTGGGCCATGCAGGGTGTATGGCGGCATCAGCATATGGCACGCGTCATGGATGATGGCAAATTATGCGTGTACGATAATGACGGCAGTCGCGTATTGACATTTCCCAAAGATAAAACGCCTACAGAAGAACCGCAATCGCGCGTGATATGCGTCAATCCGGTTAATAACCAGGTGGATGAAATATATGCTTCACCGCTGCTGCACAGTTTCTGGCGGGGGTATTATGTTAAGCTGGCGGACAGCTCCTGGATTATTTCTTCCTCGGAGCAATCGCGTGTTGTGGTGTTGTCTCCCGAGAAGAATATACTATGGGAATTGCGAGGCGTGCCTGATCGCGATATGCAAAAAATTCCTTATCGCAAACAGATAAGTACCGTGCGTTACTATCCTGCTTCAGCGCTGCAATTTCTTAACCCCTAAGGGAACGGTCATGATTTCTCGTTTTATTGCCATAGTATTGCTCATGAATATGGTGCTGGATCCTTTTGCCGCACAGGCTTACCTCCTGCCATTGATAGGGGCGGGAGGCGCTATAATCAGCATGCTGATTGGTGTTTTTGCCGCTGTTTGCTCCGCACTTTTTTTAGTGTTTTACAGTATACGCCGCAAAATACGCCGCCTTTTCAAGAAAGAAGATATAAACAGTACGCAATCCAAGTTAGATCATAAAGATACGCAATGAACCTGCAGCATTATCCGTATCAATTACTGGCAAAGTGGATAGCGGATGATCCCGAAGCCTGGATTGCTTTAGGCAATATTGAAACGCGCATGCTGGCACGCAATTTGTTGCCAGTGGCGTCGCCGGTCTATGTGACGGGTCTGGCGCGTGCCGGCACGACTATATTGACCGAAGCGATTGCATCTCACCCGGAGATTGCCACCCATACCTACCGCGATTTCCCCTGTATTTTTACACCCTATATATGGAACCGGTTGCTTGGGGTGTTTGATTGGGTGCCGCATCGCAGCGCGCCCCAGGAGCGCGCTCATAAAGACGGTATTATGGTGACCCCGCAAAGCCCCGAAGCGATGGAAGAAGCATTATGGATGGCATTTTTCAAGCAATTGCATGATGAGAATCATCCGGCAGTGCTAGGCCCGCAAACCAGCAATCCGGCATTTGCCGCTTTTTACCGCGAGCATATTCAGAAACTGCTGCATGTCCGCAAAAAGCCGCGCTACGCTGCCAAGGCAAATTATAATATTACGCGCATTGCCTATATTCTGAGCCTCTTTCCTGATGCGCAGTTTGTCATTGTCGTGCGCCATCCCGAAGCGCTGGTCTGGTCGTTATACCAGAAGGATATATTATTCTGCGCAGAGCAGGAGCGCGATCCGGCGACACTTACGCATATGGATAGGGCAGGGCATTTCGAATTCGGCAAACACCGCACGCTTATTCATACCGGCGATGATGCGGCAATCGCTTCAATTCAAACTTGTTTTGCAGATGGTGACGATATCCGTGCCTGGGCGCGCTATTGGGCAATGATGCATGCTTATATCAAGCGGGTATCCAGTGTTTCACCCAATATTCTTATCGTGCGCCATGAAGATCTTTGCCAGGCGCCGCATGCAAAAATGCAGGAAATATTCACCCATTGCCAACTCGACTATAATGACGCGATGTTAAATGCCTCTGCAGGGAATTTACGCGAAGCAAAAATGCCCACACTTTCCGAAGAGGTGCGGGCGGTTATTTGCGAAGAAACAAAGAGCGCAGCGCAGGCGTTCGATTACAGTTTCCGCTGAGTTATTGAGAGCAGATTATATCTCAAATGTAGCGTCGACTTCGACAGCGACACCAAAGGGCAGCTCGCTGACACCTACTGCGAAGCGCGCATGCTTGCCGTTATCGCCGAATAATGCGACCATCAAATCAGACGCGCCATTTGCCACTTTGGGCTGATCAGTGAACCCGGCAGCGGAGCTCACAAACACACCCAGGCGAATCAGGCGTTTGACTTTACCCAAATCACCACCCAGCGCATTTTTGAGATGCGATATGATATTGAGTACGCAAAGCTTGGCGCATTCCTGGCCCTGTTCAATGGTGATGGCTTCGCCCAATTTGCCTAAAAATTGCGGTTTGCCGTCTTTCATGGGAAGCGTGCCTGAAAAATACACCAGATTGCCCGAAATGACGTATGGCACATAATTGGCAGCGGGCATGCTGACGGTGGCGAGCGTAAGACCGAGCGAAGAAAGTTTTGCATCAACAGACATGGGAAACCCTCACATAAAATAAAATGAATACGCACCATAAAAGAGCGCGCAGCATGTGGCAAGGACGATATATGTTTGTGTCTAGCTTCTGTAGAGAAGTATGTGCTAAATTAAATAACGTATCTGTAAATGAGGTTAAGGTAGGTATGAGCCGGACGGACACAATAAAAATCTTCGCAGGGCTTGTCCTATTGGGATTTGCCGCATACATGCAGTTTATCACCGGCTTTGTGGGTGATAAGGATATGGAGCTTGCGCTTGCGCGCATGTGGGTGGACGGTAAAAAATTATATGTGGATATTTTTGCCGTAAGCCCGCCTTTGATTTTCTGGATTTATGCACTGCCGGTAGTGCTTTCCCATTATGTAAGTTTTTTAAAAGATTACCAGCTGCTGGTACTTATGGGGTTGGCCACAGCAGTGTTATCCATAGCTATTTCCACCTGGCTGATAAGCCGCCATCCGGCATTTGCAGGCAACAGGAAGAAGATTAGCGAGTTTATAGCGCTAACTTGCTTTGTATTTATTTTCTGGACAAGTCCCACATATTTTTTTGACCGTGAGCATATTTTATTGCTGCTCATTTTCCCTTATATTATCCGTCTTCTTCCATCGCTGCATTCCCTTCGCATATCGATATCTTTAAGAATGCTTATAGGGTGCATGGCAGGCATTGGTTTTTGTATGAAGCCCCACTGTGCCATACTTTGGACAGGGATACAGATAGTATGTTTTTTACGGCAGCGCTCAGGACGCATATTTTCCAGCATCGAGAATATTTGCATTTACAGCGTCGGCGCACTGTATATTTTTTCGGTCTGGCGCTTCACCCCTGAATATATTTATATCATCATGCCCATGGCAATGGTAACCTATTCCGCTGCCAATGAAAGAATGGGCGGACTTTATTATTGCGCTGTAGCGTTCCTTGCGTTTGCAGTTACTTTTGTGGATTTCCGTCTGCGCTATACATCGCCATACCGGAAAGATATTTTGTATTTCGTTGGGTTGCTTCCTTTTTTCTTACTTTATGCACTCACCAATAATGGCTGGGGATATACCTATAATCCTCTTATCAGTTTCATTCTCATCACTACCGGTTGGGTATGGTGGGAGTATAGTTATTTGAGAAAAGACTATATAGCACGCGGATTACCTGCCACGCAATTTGCGCAAGGATCGTTTGCCTGCATGACTAATTTTACGGTCAATGCGGCGTTAACACTGTTTGTTTTTATCCAACTGCTTACCTTCAACTGTAATGACTATACGGACCGGTGCAAACAGGATGATGCGGTAGTGCGGGAAATTTCCAGTGATAGCCAGATACATTCATTTGGCACGATTTCCGGAGATTTTGGCACATGGTCATGGCTTAGCAGAGAGCTGGGCGCACGATGGGAAACGCGGTTCAATCACTTATGGATGCTCTCTAAATTCATTGTCTCGGATGCAGAATTTAAAACGAAGCACCAATGGATTCTGGATTATGTAGGCAATGCCATGGCACAGGATTTGGAGGAGAGAAAGCCCGATATTGTATTTGTCGATCACAACCCTGAATTTTTACATACCGATAAACATATAGATTTGCTGTCGTATTTTATGGCCTATCCACGCTTTGCTAAAGCATGGCAGCATTACCGCTATGTGCATACGATTGGTTCATGCGATAAGCATAAAAATACAGCGACCTTATTTCCCTGGATGTGGCAGACACAGAGCTCTGAAACTATAAATATGCCGGCTTCTGCAGCCAGCCTGCCCATAACGACAACGGAAAAAGGTAAAGCCGCTTGCGGTCTGTTTGATGTTTACCGCCGGGTATCTGCGAATTAATTATGCAAAAAGGATAACAAGTGCGGTTTGAAAGAATTTTATCTCTGGCGGTGTTATTGTTATTTGCTGTTTCGGCCTATATGCATATTATTAGCGCACATGAAGGGGCCAGGGATTGGTTGTTGCTGGCTGCGCGCATGTGGCTTGGCGGCAAGAAATTATATGTGGATATTTTTGAGGTCAATCCCCCTTTAATTTTCTGGATATATGCGCTGCCTGCTTATATTGCCTTGCATCTGCGTTTTCTTGAAGCCCAGCAGATTCTGGTTTTGCTAGGACTGGGCGTTGCGGCATGCTCTATTTTTATTGCATATGAACTGATAGGGGTTCATCCGCAATTTGCAGGCAGCAGGAAGCGGCGGAATGCGTTTGCGTTATTGTTATGTTTTGCATTCATTGTTTTGATCTATCCCGCCTATTTCTTTGACCGCGATCATATTTTCCTGCTTCTTACATTTCCATATATAGTGCGTTTTATGCCGTCCATTGCGCATGCATCTTTGCCGCGGCATCTGCGGCTGCTTACAGGATGTCTTGCCGGTGTTGGATTTTGCATCAAACCCCACTGCCTGATTGTATTCGCGGGCGTCCAGCTGCTTTATGCATTGAGGAGCCGTTCTTTTGCTATTCTGGTCAGCATCGAGAATATCTTAATCTATAGTACAGGCTTGGTGTATGTGAGTCTGGTATGCCTTACTGCGCCGGAATATTTCTCCCTTGTATTGCCCATGGCGATGGAAACATATTCCGCCTTTAATCGCAGACTTGCGGGCACGGAATATCTGGCGGGCGCGTTATTTATATTTGCCATAACATTTGTGGATTTCCGGCTGCGTTACACGTCGCCTTACCGCAAAGACATCTATTATTTCATTGGAATATGTTTCTGTTTTCTCCTGTATGCTCTTACCAATAACGGCTGGGGATATACCTATAATCCCCTTCTAAGCATTATATATATAACCACGGGTTTGGTATTATCCGAATTTCTATATCTCAAACGAGAACATGCAGCGCTTGGATTGCCCGTTAAACAGTTTGTGCAGGGCATAAGAGCATGCAGCTTTAATTTTACGCTGGGGAGCTTATGCGTAATCAGCCTGTTTTTTCTGGCGATGGAAAGGACGTGCGATACGCAGGAAAGTTGCCGACAAGATACGATATTGCTTGGAGAAATGAGGGATAATCACGTTCATTCCTTCGGGACCATTACGATAGATTTTCTTGCATGGGCGCGATTGGCCGATAATTCCGGCACGGATTGGGAAACACGATTTAATGCATTGTGGATGCTGCCGAAATTTATACTCTCGGATGCAGAGTTTAAAGCCAGGCATCAATGGATTCTGGATTATGTCGGTAACGCGCTGGCAGAAGATTTAGATCATAGAAAGCCGGAATTGGTTTTTGTAAATCATGATCCTGAAATTGATTCAGAACATCTTCATATAAATCTATTGGGCTATTTCAGTGAGTACCCGAATTTTAGCAAAGCATGGAAATCTTATCATTATCTGCATGCTGTTGATATATGCACATCTGTTGATAACGCAGAACATGAAGACAAACACACAGGCAATTGCGTGTACGAAGTCTATCGCCTGGAACCCTGATAGTAGTCAGGGAAAACAAGAAGTTGTTTTATTAATAAATTATTAACTTTTATAATCTAGAGTCCGTTGTGGAAGGCTAATTCACAGTTGGATTGGCCAAAATTGTGAACATTGTGTGAACATAGAAATTCTGTAACAGATTTGTAATAATTTTGTGGTATAAACAACCCATCTGGGATTTTTCTCAGGATTTCTATTAACATACATATTTTTGAAGAAAGGGTATTTCTATGACAAACACTACTGTGAAATCGGCACAGTCATCTATCGACTTGTGCTGGCATTTGTTGATTCTGTGCGCGGTTGCGATTGGTGCATCCGTACTGCCGGATATGGCAATGGCTTCCGCTAGCGGTAACAATGCTATTCAGGACGTATTTTGTAACCTCGTTATTCTTTTAACCGGCACTACCGGTAAGGCTATTGCCACTGTGGCGGTGATTGCAGTGGGCGTAGGCGCATTGCTCGGAAAAATTTCCTGGGGTATGGCGCTTATCGTTGGATTGGGCATCGCGCTTATCTTCGGTGCAGCCAGCATCGTGACAGCGCTCGGCGGTACTTCAACTGGTTGCGGTTCAAGCAGAACACTTATCCAAACTTAAGATCGCGTAAATCTGAAATGGGCTTCCTTCGGGAAGCCCATTTTTTAACAGATAAAAGCAGAAGTGAGGAATATACCAAAACCAATTTTTTGATAATAGAAGCAGTCTTTTAAATGGTTTTGGTATATGTCTCTTTTCAGTAAAAAGTCGCAGGCTCAGAGTTTAGAAGAACTCCGCGATATTACCGACGATGTAATTGAGGGAGATTTCGTTCCTTATGCCTGCCACTGGGATCCCCACACCATAGTTACCAAGAACGGCGAGGTTCTGCAAACCATCAAAATCACGGGATTTACCCACGAAGAAGTGGGGCATGACGAGCAGGATTCCGATCTGCGCTCCAAAATTCGTGAAGCGGTGACAACCTGCATTAATTCGACCCAATATGCAGTCTGGATTCATACCATCCGGCGCAAAAAAAATCTTCAGACGGCAGGAGAATTCAAACGGGATTTTGCAGGATATCTCAATCGTTTCTGGAATGATCGCAATGACTGGGAACATCAGTTTACCAATGAAGTTTATGTGACGATCATGCGTGAAGGCCAAAGTGCAAGCTTGCTTGATCCCAAAGGATTCACGCGCGGCATTCTGCCTCATATAGATATGGGATACCGCGAAAATTACCTCAATGAGGCCTGTGAGAAATTAAGCGCAGTGACCCAGAAAATGCTGCTGATTCTGGAGCGTTATGGCGCATCGAGGTTGGGTGTTACCTTGCGGGACGGGGTATATTATTCCGAGCCGTGTGCATTTCTGGGAAAACTCATCACCATGCTCGATCTCGAATTTCCGGTGACGGATGTCGATCTATCGCATTACCTGACGGATTATGATGTGACATTCGGTTTCAATGCCATGGAAGTGCGCATGCGTGCGGACGGTAAGCGGCGTTTTGGCGCCATGCTTACGATGAGGGAATATCGTGAATTGCCTGAACCATTGCTGGAACGCCTTCTTCAGGTGCCGGCAGAGTTTATTATCAGCCAGTGCTTTGATTTTATTCATGCAAAGCGTGCGTTGAAAGATTTCGAGTATCAGAAAGAACTATTGGATATCAGCAATGCCGGCGTGCTTGCCGAAAAGATAGGACTTAAAGATATTCTTTCAAGCAATCGCGGCCGGTCCACGGATTTTGGTTTGCATCAGCTAAGCATATTTTTACTCGCCGACTCTGTAAAAGCCATGGAAAACGGTGTTATTAATGCTGTGAATGTATTGAGCAGCCTGGGTATGGTGCCAATGCGTGAAGATATAAAATTTGAAGAATGCTACTGGGCGCAATTACCAGGCAACTTTGAATTTATCAAGCGTTTGAAACCCATTAATACGGCGCGCATTGGCGGCTTTGCCAATTTAAGCAATTTCCCCGCCGGACATAAAGAGGGTAATCATTGGGGCCCTGCGGTTACCACATTTTATACGGCGGCGCATACGCCGTATTTCTTCAATTTTCATGAGAAAGATAATGGGCATACTGCGCTTATAGGGCCTATGGGGGCTGGGAAAACGGTGCTCATGAACTTCCTGCTGGGCCAGGCCCGCAAATTTGATACCCGGCTTTTCTTTTTTGACACGCATCGCGCATCAGAGATTTTTATCCGCAGCCTGGGTGGTGCATACTATAATCCTTATCCGGGAGCGGATGTGCGGCCTTATACCGCTTTGGCGCTGAATCCCTTTAGGCTTGAGAATACTCCGAAAAATAGAGAATTCCTGCGTGATTGGTTGTTGTCACTCATTCCCGCTCATGTCAATGCGGCGCTTATGGCTGCGTGCGAAAAAGCAATAGCGCATACCTTGAATTTACCTGAGGCAGAACGCACTATCAGCAAATGCGTCGATATGCTAAAACAAGATAATCCTGAATCTGCGCTATTATTTGCTCCGTGGATTGGGCAAGGCGAGCATGCCGCCCTGTTTGATCATGTTCAGGAATCACTTGTCTTGAACGATAAAATTTTCGGATTCGAAATGAGCGATGCCATAAAACATAAGGCAGCTCTGGTACCCATACTTAGTTATTTACTACATCGCATCACGCTTATGCTGGACGGCACGCCCACCATCATCGTCATGGATGAAGCATGGAAAACGCTCGATGATCCTTTCTTCTCAGAACGTATTCATGCTTGGCTCGATGTGTTGCGTGCACATAATGCGATGGTGGTTTTTGCAACCGAACAGGTGGCTGATGCGGGCCAGAGGTCTGTGAATACAGCCATTATGTCGCATGTAGCTACGCAGATATATCTGCCCGATGATGCAGCTGACGCCTTTTATGCGGACAGTTTTGGGCTGACGGAACAGGAAATTATTTATCTGACCGTCATGAATACGGAAGACCGGCATTTTTTACTTAAAAAAGGATCGCATACAATTGTGGCAGAGCTGAATCTTTCCGGAATGACGGATATCATCGCGGTGTTATCAGCGACCCCTGCGCATCTGGAAATTATGGAACAGGTCATTAATGCGCATGGAATTTCGCCCGTGCAATGGATGCCCAAACTCCTTGAAGCCATATGAAATATTATTGCAATAACCAAAAATATTTCCGCCGCTTTCTGCAGGCAATGGGATGTTTTATATTGCTTTGCTGTATGGGTGTCGTGTTGTCCCAGTCAGCAACAGCAGCGATTGCGCCGGGATCGCCATTTACGTGTAGCGGCGGCACGCCGTCAGGCAATTTATTTACTACGATGACCGATAGCGGCAGCAACGTAAATGCCGCCACCGCCGTTAACGCATGCAGCACGGGAGGAGTGTATACACGCGTTCTGTGCATTTTTAACAGTACGGTGGGGCAGGCTATGTCTGCCATGTATTGTTCCGTGCAAGAGGCGCTTGCCCAGCCTATCAGCATAATGCTGACGCTGGTCGTGATTATTTTTGGCATCGGCATTACCACGGGCATGAATCACTTCACTATTAAAAACACGATGATCATGTTTTTTAAAATAGCGCTGGTTTACCTGTTTGCGACGCAGGCGGAATTTGGCATAGGGATCGCCTATAAATTTTTTATGGGAGTGGCAGGGGGAGGAGCCGATATAGTGCTTGGGGTCTTAAGTCCTGGGGGCGCTGCTGCTGCGGGATCGCCCTCTTCGATTAATTATCCCGACAGTGTCATTGCAAATGTTATGGGATTAATAACCGCCGATTCTACGAATGCTACGCCTGCTTTTCATACAGCGACCAGCGGCAATGGATCGACGTTAAGCAATGCCTCCCCTTATTGCCAAAGCATCATCGCCAGCATTGCGCTTGCATTATTATACAATATGCCGGTGATACTTGTATTTATTATCACCACGATAATCATGTATGCCGGAATGTATGCCAGAGCGCTCTTGGCCTATCTTTCTGCCGTAGTGCTTATTAGTTTCCTGTTTATTGTGGCGCCCATATTCCTGAGCTTTGCCTTGTTTAAAACCACACAGAAGCTTTTTGAGCAGTGGATTAAGCATTTAACATCCTACACAGTGCAGATAATTATTACTTTTGGCATTCTCGCGATGATTGGATTGGTGGTGGCGCAAGTGGGCGGATTTTTCTTCAATCTGTCCGGCCTGCTTACCGAATATAACGATACTGCCAGCGTCAGCGCATTTACCGCATCGCGGCATAGTTGCGGCATTTGTGAATATACCCCGGTTCCAACTCCCCCGGCATGGGATCCCACCGATACTGCAAAAAGCCAGATTCCCATCACCACTACGGCGCTTGTTTGCATGAGTCCCGCCTATCCTCCCATCACTCCTACGACCGGCATGCCTGGGGGCACGCCGCTTCCTCCCAGTGCCGTTATCAGCGCAGATGGGCAACGTTATGTATATTCTCTCTGGAATATGATGGAAAAATACGACTTTGTGATATTTCTGGTTACCCGCTGCATAGCATTCTGGGTGATTGGCCTGGTGTTATCCGATTTTCTTGAGAAAGCGCCGGAGTTTGCAAAGGAACTGGGCGGCTTGCCCTTTGCCGCGGCGCTTTCAGGCAGTCCTGCTGCCAACACTCCGGGCATTAAAATCAACTACATCGGACTTGAGTCTATTGAGGCGGGATTTGCTAATTTTAAAAGCCAGTTGTCGAAAAATACCGGATTGAGGCCTAAGTGGGGTGAGCGCATTACAAGCAGCCTTAAGGCTGGAGTTGACGGATTCTTGCATGGTTCAAATAATCTAAGCAATACAGAGTTGGCTGAATTGCAGAAAGTTGAATACCGCCGCGATGTGATGAGAAAAGAACTGGAGAAAGTACAGAACCTGAAGCTGAAGAATCAAAAACTGATGCAGGATGCATTGCATGAACTCAAAACAATCCCTGCAACCGATTTGGTGGCACTGCAGGCGGCGCGTACAAGGCTGGAAAGCGCCAGCAGGAATAGTGCAATTGCGGCGGGCAATGAACCTCTCATTCAACGCAATCTGACGGCAGCCGATTATGCAGTCATGCAGGCAAAGCAGGGCAGGCAGAAACTGCGCGGTATATTGGGCAGGCGTGATGAAACCGGCAAATTTATCCAGGAAAGCAGCCTGGATAGTGCTGGACATTTAAGAGGGGATGACGTGACCCAGCTTCTGGCACGGAAACGATCCGAGCGCCGGCAAGTTGAGGAATATGGCCATGTGCTCAAAGAAGGCGGCTTGCTGGGCAAAAATATGTATGGCGGATTTCTAAAAATGCCTTCAGATATTGGCGCTGGAGAAGCCCCCCTAAGTCCGGTGGATCTTAAGAGTGAAGCCACTACTTTAATTGATGGATTACAAGCGCAATTGCAAGCGGCGCCCTATCTGTTTCAGCCCCATCAAGTACAGCAGATTGAAGGCGTGATGGCAAAGGCCCGCAATGATCTGGCGGCAGCAAGATACCCCGCGCAATATGCTCCTGTTATCCAGCGTCTTGAGTCGGTGCAGAGGCAATTCATAAGAGGTGGGGGAGTGTCTTCTATGCTGCCAGGATTTAACAATCTGCAAGCGGCGGATGATACGGTGAATAGCTGGGACGATGATAGTCAGCCCCAGTCTTCTGCCGGTCCGGGATATTCGCCGACGGGGCAGGATAGTTCTTCTTCCGCCCCTGCTGCGAATAGTTATGCCGATCTGATAGGTGCGGGCGTCACTGCCGATTCTATCGGTCAGGCTGGCGCCATGTCTGATGTAAGCGGGCAGCCTTCCTCTGCGGATGCAGGCGTATGGGCGCCTCCGGCGCATCTTCACAGCAATGTTGCCGGCGCCCTCCAGGATCTCAAGAGCCGGGTCAGCATGGCTATGGCGCAAAACTCACTCCCCCAGGATCAACTGGATTTGTTTAACGGAAAACTGCAAAGCATAGAGGGAGAATTAGCGAATGCCAAAAGTGATGAGGATTACAACAGTCTGCTAAGCAAGCTCGCATTAATGGGGCAATCGCTTATATAACGATGAATAATGATGCGATATAGCGTCAGGCTATCATTAGGAATTGCATCTGATAAAAATAGTGTTAATTTGACTGAAGCCTAAATAATGTCTCCAAACTGATAGCAAACAGAAGTGTCAGCCAATAAAAAAGACGAGTCCCAAGGTGATAAAAAGAATTGGTATGTTGATCGTTACCAATTCGTTATCGTTCAGCGTAATATCCTAGCGTTGGTAACACTGCTTTCCCTTTTATGTTCTATTGCCGCGACATTTTCTATATCCCAGCTTGTGCCGCTTAAGTCTGTTGAGCCCTTCGTTATACAAGTAGATCAGAAATCAGGCATTACCCAGGTCGTGGAGCCTTTGAAGGCGCGCGAGCTCACGGCCAATGAGTCAATCAATCAATATTTCATGGTGGAATATATTCGCGCGCGCGAGAGTTTCTTAGGTACTCCCGATCGCAATTATTATAATTATAATATTGTCCGCGTTCTTTCGGAGCCCACGGTATTCGCAAAATACCAGCGCGAGATCATCACGAGCAATCCTGATAGCCCAAGTTCACGGCTTGGCCAGTCGGGCACCCGTGAAGTGCATATCTCCAGCATCAAGTTTCTTGATAAACCAAGCTTGCAAGGCGGTGAAGAATCGCGTAGATACTTAATAAGAGCTCAGATATCAGAAAAAGGCAATAGTGGTTCCAGGGTGATGCAGAAGTTGATATTGATTGAGTTTAAATATGCGGAACTTAACTTAACCGCTGAGGATCGTTATCTCAATCCTATAGGTTTTCGCGTACTTGGCTACCAGGTGGATGATGATACAATACAATGACAATGCGTAGTAATATATTTTGCTGTCTATTCCTTTTATTGTGCGTGCCCGCATGGGGTGCCGATGTTCCTGTCCCGGTAGCGACCGATAGTCGCATCAAAACGTTTGTCTACAGTGAGAACGATGTTTTTAATGTGGTAACGCACTACGGATATCAGTCCAATATTGAGTTTGGGCTGCAAGAGGAAATTGAAACTATTTCAGTAGGCGACCGCATTGGCTTTCAGATAGTGCCTGCGGGCAGGCGCTTGTTTATCCGCGCCATGTCGGCAAATGCGCGCACCAATATGACCGTGGTGACTAACAAGCATGCCTATCAGTTTGATCTGGTCGCAGTGCCGACACCCGTGGCTCCCAATGAAGAACTTTCCTATGTAATACGCTTCTTTTATCCGGATGATAAAAAAAGCGGCTTGCCTCTTGCCGCGGCTTATTCGGATGATGCGCGCGGCACGGCGGGTAATGCCGCGACGGGTGCCGCGTATAATTATAATTATACCTTTACGGGCAATGACTCTATTGCGCCTGTTAAAATATTTGACGATGGCGTCGCCACCTATTTTAAATTTCCTCCTTCCGTAACTGTACCGCGTATTTTTACAGTGTCTGCCGGAGGTAAGGAAAGAAGCATTTCTTCGCGTCGCGCAGGAGAGTACTGGGTGGTGGATACTGTATCGCCCCGCTTCACTTTGCGACAGGGCGATGCCTTAGTGTGTGTGTATAATGAAAAAATATCGCGTCCTTAGATGGTGGGTATTAATATCTAAATAGCGGCGCAGGGAATGTCATGAGCAACGGAAACGATAAAGACGAATTCCTCCATAATGAAGGTGCTGCCGAGGGCGGTGAAGCGGAAGGCGCGCCCCTTGAAACCGGCGCTCCTGCAGTTGCTTCTGCGCCTGGCAGAATGATATTTGTGTTGCTGCTTGCGGCGGTATTCATCTTTATTGTTGTCAGGTCGTTGTTTTTCTCCGGATCGCCTCCGAAAGAAGAACCCAAACCAACGCATAAAGATACGGTGGTGGCAGCGCCGCCAACGCCTTCTATTGAAATCAGCTCGCAAGGGGCTTTCCCGGCGCCCCCGCCCCCTGAGCCTGTCGCCGCTACGCCACCGCCACCCCCTCCGCCTCCTGTTTTGACAGCGCCTCCTACGCCCGAAGTGCATGTCAGTAAAGGACCGGACGATGAGGCGCTTAAAGCGCGCATTCATTCCAGCATGATTATGTCTGGGGGAACCGGATCAAAATCGCTGCTGGGATCAAAATCTCAAGGAAAATCGGCGACGAGTGTAGGCAATGATCCTAATTCCGCATTCGCGCAAAGTGTTGCTCAGTCGGATGGTGCCGGACGTGTGGACGCCACGAAAATGGGTGATCTTAATATTACAATCGCCCAAGGCAAAATCATTCAGGGCATATTGGAGACGGCGATAAATTCTGATTTGCCGGGCCCCATCCGCGCTATTGTAAGCCACGATGTATATGCTGAGATGGGCAGGGATGTATTGATTCCCAAAGGTTCGCGTCTTATCGGCACCTATAATGCATCTATCAGAAAAGGCCAGGCGCGCGTTTTCATTATTTGGACACGGGTAATTCGCCCTGACGGTGTGGATGTTGCTATTGATTCTCCGGGTATTGACGCATTGGGCCGCGCAGGATCCGGAGGTGACGTAGATAATAAATATTTTGAAATGTTTTCTACTGCGCTTCTTACAAGTTCGCTTGATATTGGGGTGGCAGCGGCGGGTGATGGTTTGTTTGGGAATCAGGAACAAACAACCACTACAGGCGGCGGCGGCACGACTACTACCAGTTCACCGACCGCGACCGCTATGCAGCAGGCAGTCAGCAATATTGGGGATGTAGGCAAATCCATTACAGGCAATGTGCTGAATCTGAGCCCCACTATTTCTATTGATCAAGGCACTCCAGTGAATGTATTTGTCAACCATGATCTGGTGTTTCCCTACGGTATTCATAGCCAGTCACGTTTCATAGAATAATGAGTATCATCGCCTTAGAAACATATTTAGCTCCCCTCAAAAGTATTTTTGAGAAGCAGGGAGTAAGTGAAGTTTCCATCAATCGCCCGAAGGAAGCGTGGATCGAAGTATATGGCGAGATGCAGCGCTATGACATCCCGGAGTTCGATTTAGATCATTTAAAGAGTCTGGCGCGTCTTGTGGCGCAATCAACCGAACAGCGTATAAGCGAAGAAAATCCACTTTTATCCGCTAATTTACCCGATGGATACCGCATCCAGATCGTATACCCTCCCGCCTGTGAGACGGGTACCGTTGCCTTCTCTATCCGCAAACAGACCATCCTCAATATGGATTTGGATAGCTATGAAGCATTGGGCGCCTTCCAGGCCACGATGGTAAGAAAAACCGAGAATGAAGTGGATAAGAAGCTGCGCGAATTGCTCGACAGCGGCAATATAAAAGAGTTTATCCGCACGGCGGTGCTGGCCAGAAAAAATATTATCGTGAGCGGGGGTACTTCCACCGGTAAAACGACATTTTTAAATGCGGTGCTTAAAACCATTCCTCCCAGCGAGCGTATTATTACCTGTGAGGATGCGCGTGAAATTGACATTACCCATATTCCCAACCGGGTGCATTTAATCTCCTCTAAGGGCGGCCAGGGACGTGCCCAGGTGACGACGCAGGATTTAATCGAAGCCTGTCTTCGTTTACGTCCCGACCGCATTATGGTGGGCGAATTGCGCGGCAAGGAAGCGTTCAGTTATTTGCGCGCGGTCAATACCGGCCATCCCGGCTCCATTTCCACGCTGCATGCCGATACGCCGCTGCTTGCTATTGAGCAGTTAATTCTTATGATTATGCAAGCCGGCCTTGGCATTACGCGCGAACAGGTAAAAGACTATGTCGAAACCGTTATCAATGTTATCATCCAGCTCAAGCGTGGTGACAAAGGACGTCGCTTTGTCTCGGAGATTTATTTTAAAGAAAGCGCGTAACGCGCAAGAGCGGCTGTGCTATGGCAAGTAAACCATTTTCGACCAAGATTACCATTTTAGTCATTATAGTGCTCGTGATGCTGACGCCGTTATATGGCGCTATGCTGGGGACTGTATTCTGGTTCGATGGCAAACAGTACCTGCAGCCCAGCGTGCATGATCCCAAATATCTTTATACCCTTATCCATTACCATTTCTTTAGCTGGTGGGATTATCGCACCCGCTACACATTTCCTAAAGACTATCTGATCAAGCTTTTTGCGCCGACAGCTATTTCCTTGGGTTTCAGCCTGATACTGCTTTACACCATGCGCGCGCCGCTCATCGATTTCAGGCCTTTCAAAAAGAAAGAATCGCTGCACGGCGATGCTCACTGGGCTTCGGAACTTGAACTCAAAGCGGCCAATCTGCGCGCTAAAAAAGGCCTGCTGCTTGGGCGAACCGGAGCCAATAATTATCTCATTGCCGATGACTTCCAGCATGTATTGCTCTTTGCTCCAACCGGTTCGGGTAAAGGTGTGGGCTTCGTAATTCCCAACCTGGTGTTCTGGGAAGATTCGCTTATCTGCCACGATATTAAAATGGAAAACCACGAGCTTACCAGCGGTTACCGCGAGAAGGTGCTCAAACAGAAAGTGTTCCTCTGGAATCCTGCCGATCCTGACGGCCGCACGCATTGCTATAACCCGCTGGATTGGATTTCCAGCAAGCCCGGCCAGATGGTCGATGACGTGCAGAAAATCTGTAATCTTATCCTCCCCGAACAGGAATTCTGGCAGAACGAAGCGCGATCACTGCTCTTGGGCGTGATTCTTTATCTCTGCGCTGTGCCCGATAAAGTATGTTCTTTCGGCGAAGTGGTGCGCACTATGCGCAGTGATGACGTGGTGTATAGCTTGGCAGTAGTGCTGGATACGATTGGCAAAAAAATCCATCCCGTATCTTACATGAACATCGCCGCATTCCTGCAGAAAGCGGATAAAGAACGCTCCGGCGTAGTTTCAACGCTTAACTCCGGCCTGGAACTTTGGGCCAACCCCTTGATTGATACCGGCACGGCGTCGAGCGATTTTGATCTGCAGCAGATGAAAAAACAGAAAATCTCCGTGTTCTGCGGCGTTACGCCGGACAACTTGCAGCGCTTAGAGCCCTTGCTCAAAGTATTTTACCAGCAGGCGACCGACTTCTTGACGCGCAAAATGCCGGGTAAAGATGAGCCATATGGCGTATTGTTCATGATGGACGAGTTCCCCACCTTAGGCGAGATGGAGCAATTTAAAACCGGCATCGCCTATTTCCGCGGATACCGTGTGAAGCTCTTCCTGATTGTGCAAGATACGCAGCAATTAAAGGGAATTTATGAAGATGCGGGGATGAACTCATTCCTCTCCAACTCCTATTACCGCATCACATTCTCTGCCAACAACGTGGAAACCGCTAAACTGATTTCTGAACTTGTCGGCAATAAAACGGTGAAGCAATATTCCAATAACAAACCCAAGTTCCTTGATTTCAACCCGCAATCACGCACCACCAATGAATCGGAAGTGCAGCGCGCTTTATTGTTGCCCCAGGAAGTGATTACCCTGCCGCGCGACGAACAGATTATTCTTATCGAATCCACTGCGCCCATTAAGACCAAAAAGATTTTCTATTTCCAGGATCCGTTCTTCATGAAGCGTGTCTATAACCCCAAGAGTCCAAGAAAAAGCGGTCCGCCGCCTTCCTATGTGCCTACTCAGGAACCATATGATCCGCGCAAGAAAAAAGCAGCGCCTAAGGAACCGGAAAAACCAGCGGAAAAAGCACCTCCTGCCGCCGCAGCGCCCCAACCGCCCGTTTCTCCGCCTAAGCCCCCCAGCCCGCCTGTGGAGGCTTAGTTGAAATTACTTTTGTTGTGCGCGCTAGCGTTTGTGCGCTTTGGCATTCTTCCCGCCTTATAGGCAAACCTGCCTGCAATTACCGCGTGTTTCATGGCGGCGGCCATCATGATCGGATCATCAGCTTCAGCGATGGCGGTGTTCATGAGCACCCCGTCGCAACCCAGCTCCATGGCAATGGCAGCATCGGACGCTGTGCCCACGCCCGCATCGACGAGAATAGGGACGCCGGCATTTTCTACAATCGTGCGAATGGCTAAAGGATTCTGTATGCCAAGGCCTGAGCCGATAGGGGCGGCAAGCGGCATAACGGCGACGCATCCCAGCGCTTCCAGTTTTTTGGCGATGACCGGATCGTCATTGGTATAGGCCATGACTTCAAACCCTTCTTTTATAAGGATGGAAGCAGCCTTAAGCGTTTCATGCGTGTCCGGGTAGAGCGTTTTAGCATCGCCTATCACTTCCAGTTTCACGAGTGTCCACCCGCCTGCTTCGCGTGCTAAGCGCAAGGTGCGCACCGCCTCCTCGGCAGTGTAGCAGCCGGCGCTGTTGGGCAGATAGGTATAATGCCTGGGGTCAAGAAAATCCTGAAGGGAGCTTTTGCCGCCTGCAAGACTCGCGCGGCGCAGCGCTACCGTTACGATTTGCGCGCCGGATGCCTGGGTGGCTGCCTGAGTCTGGGCAAAATCCTTATATTTGCCGGTGCCCACCAGCAGGCGTGAACTAAACTGGCGGCCGGCGATAATCAGCAGATCATCCATATTATCCCCCGCCGATGAACTGGACTATTTCGATTCTGTCGCCGTCTGCAATAGGCGTCTGGCCGTATAATGAACGCGGTATAATCGTAAGATTCTGTTCAATGGCTACTTTGCGCACATCAAGCGCCAGAGCCTCCACCAGGGTTGCCAGTGTGCTAGAAGGTGCAAAGAGATGCGTTTCGCCGTTGATAATTGCCTGCATAAAAGAGTATATTAGCTACGTTAGTAAGGAAATAATCATGCATCACATAGTAGTCGTAAACGGTCCTAACCTCAACATGCTTGGTTCGCGCGAGCCCAGCATTTACGGGGCTGAGACCCTCGAGGATATTCATAAGCTCTGCGATAAAACCGCAACTTCTCACTCTATAAAGGTGGATTTCCGCCAAAGCAACCATGAAGGTGAGCTGGTGACCTGGATACAGGAAGCGGGCCGGGCTGCTGCCGGGCTTATCATCAATCCCGCAGGGTTCGGCCATACATCGGTTGCGCTTATGGACGCGCTCCTCAGCATTAAAATTCCTGCTATTGAGGTGCATCTTTCCAATATCTATAAACGTGAGGAATTCCGCCATCACACCTATACGGCGCGCGCTGTGCACGGTGTGATATCCGGGTTTGGCAGTCATAGCTATGTACTGGCGATTGAAGCGCTGAGCAATATTTTCAAGAAAAATGCTTAAAATCGCCCATCGCGGTGCTTCGGCCTATGCACCGGAAAATACCTTAACCAGCTTCATGCGTGGTATTGAAATGGGCGCAGACGGCATAGAATTAGATGTACATCGCTGCAAAAGCGGTGAATTAGTGGTGATTCATGACGATACAGTCGATCGCACTGCGAATGGCAAAGGTATAGTGGCGGAATTAACCTTAGGCGAATTACAAGCTCTTACCATTGCTGATTCCGAGCATATCCCGACACTTGCCGAAGTGTTTGAAACACTAGGTAAGGAAATATATTATTTTGTTGAAATCAAGCATGCGGATGCAGCGCTTTTAGCCGCGGAGTTAATGCAAGCTTACCAGATGCGCGGTTGGCCTGCAGAACAATTGATTCTTATTTCTTTTAAGCATGCGGCGCTGCGCCATGCGAAAGAAATTTTCCCTGCGCTTACTATTGGTGCAAGCTTTGAAAAACTGACGGATGCATCTATTGCGCAAGCAAAGACATTAGGTGCCAGTGCTATTCTGCCGCATCATCAATCCTATACGGAAAAATACGTGCAGCATGCGCATATTGCAGGGTTAAAAATCATTCCCTGGACGGTAAATGATGCCAAAGATATTGCCAGATTGCAGGGATTAAACGTGGATGGCATTATCAGCGATTATCCCGACAGGCTTGCTTCTTATGGCTGATGTGGCAGCGATTAGCATGGCAGAATTGCTGGATGCGTACCGATCAGGCTATTTCCCGATGGCCGACAGCAGGGATGCGGCTGAGCTTTACTGGTATATGCCCGAAATGCGCGGGGTGATTCCGCTGGAGCATTTTCATGTGCCGCATAGTTTACAGAAATTCCTTCGCCAGTGTCCTTATACCATAACTATCGATACTGCTTTTGAGCGTGTTATCCGTGCCTGCGCCGACAGCAAAACGGAAAAACGCCAGGACACCTGGATTAATGACACGATTATTGCACTCTATTGCCAGCTGGCGGCAGAAGGCTCTGCCCATAGTGTGGAAGTGTGGGAGAATAATATATTGGCGGGAGGACTTTACGGCGTATCCATCGGCGGCGCATTTTTTGGCGAAAGCATGTTCAGCCTTGCCGCCAACGCAAGCAAAGTCGCGCTTGTGCATCTGGTGGAGCGTTTACGTAAAGCGGGTTATGTGCTGCTTGATACCCAGTATGTAAATGATCATCTATTGCAGTTTGGCGTGATGGAAATTCCAAAAAAAGATTACTTGGAATGCTTAAGCAAAGCCTTGAATACTTCGCCTAATCCTTCCACCCGTTTCTTGACGGTATCGGACATCAAATCCTGAACTTCCGGAGCAAAGGCAACTTGAAGTTCATGCTTGCTGAGGGAAAGCGTCACTTTATCAAGGTTGCCCGCCATGCCTCCTGAAAGCTGGAAGGCAAGATTGGCAGCAGTGCCCACGGTGCGCGCCCAGGTGAGATCGCGCTCTTTTACAAGATCAATCACTTTCCATTCATGTTTGAGTTTGAACTGGTAGCGGTGATAAATGGCCAGCGCCAGCGTTACGCGTTCGGGGTGGGAAAGGCCTGTCAGGGTGGATTGAAGGATGCGGAAAAAAGCCCATTCCGCCCGGTATTCAGGGTGGATGCGCCAGGCGATCTCGCTTAAGATGCAGGCGGCAAAACGCAAACGTTTATCGCTCTCGGTCTCGTCTTCAAACAAAGGCGACATCCAGGCGAATAACTCGCGTGCAAACCCCGGTACGCGTCCGCTTTGCGATGCCAGATCGGTGGAAGAAGCGATAAGCGGATCTTCATTGCGCAGGCCTGGGGAAAGTTTCTCATAGAGATAGCCTTCGCGTATGCCGCTGGCGCTGAAAATTACATCAATAGGATTGGTAAGATCGAGTATATGCTCCAGCACCATGGCGGCGGGGATAAGAGCATCCACGCGTTTGGCGGGAGCGCCCGCCATTTTACTGATTTCCTGGGGTGTTGAAGCGATTATATTCTTCAGCAGTTTGCGCAGCGGGCCGTTTTTAATCGTATAGTGATGCACGATATCGAGCGGATATTTTTCTTCCGTCATATGAATATGGGCAAGCGCGCGAAAGCTGCCGCCGATAGCATAGAAATGAGGAGGATGGGTGCCTTCAAGCCAGCGTTCGCTGTCGAGTGCATCGCTTACCAGTTTTTTCATTTTGTCTTTGTCGCCTTTGCTGGCATCGAGCAGACGCAACGGGCCAATAGGCATAGTGGTCTGTTCAGTGATATTGCCAAGCTCCAGGCCGATAAGCTCGATGCTGCCGCCGCCTAAATCCCCAGCCAGACCCTCGGGTTTATAAATGGAAGAAAATATCCCGCCAGCGGCCAGCCGCGCCTCTTTCTTGCCAGAAATGACGGTAATATTAATGTGGTGTTTGCGCTCTAGCATTTCCACGAATGCAGCGCCGTCTTCAGCGTCGCGCACGGCGGCGGTGGCCAGTATCTGCAGCTCCACCACATCCATGATGCGCACCAGCGCCAGAAAACGCTTGATGCAGCTTTCGGCAAGTTTGATGCCTTCGGGATTGAGCTTGCCGGTAGTGGCGAGCCCTTTGCCAAGGGCGCAGAATATTTTTTCATTGAATAAAGGCAGGGGCGCGCGCTTTATCGCGTCATAGACCACCAGCCGGATGGAATTGGAGCCGATGTCGATGACGCCGAGTCGGCCCTCATGGGTCATCTCACCGTGATTTTTCCAGGATTCGGGGTGGTAGGCTGTGGGCATAATGCATCTCCTTACATCCGGTTAGGGGAGTAAAGGTTTTATATGCCCTTGTTGTACGCAGGAATGACGGAAATACAAGTAGAAAGCTGTCTTCCGCTTGTAGTTACATTATGCCCGAGCAGGCGCCTGCTTTGCAGCCTGTTCATTATCAACTTGTATTTGGGTTTTTTGGTATAAACCTTTTTCCAGCAAGCCCAGAGAAGGATAATAAAGCTTATCACCGCTTTCAAGCAGCATATGAAGGGTTCCTTCCAGTAATTGTCTGTCGGGAGTTTTCTTCACGCCTTCTGGCGGGGTGGTTTCACGCAACTGCTTAAGCGTCTGGTCAATTAAGCTCTTTAGTTTAAGAATTCCCGGCTGTTGGGCTTCGTCAAATAGTTCCAGCACATTCTTTTTATCATAGACTGCAAGCAGCCCTTGTTCCATTTTATTAAAGCGATCGGTTTGCTTTGCCATCACCAAATCGGCGGCGTCAAAAATTACAGATTCTCCCAGATTTGTAGCAGGTACTTTAAGTTCTATCCTTTTTTCATCATATGCCGTTATCAATTTTTCTAAATCAACGGTAACTCCATCTTTGGTAATGGTTGGTTTGGAAACGCTTGGTTGGGTGATTCCACCAGAAAGGGTTACAGATGTGGTGACTGGTTTCTTATATTCAATACCGCCTTTGAGCCATTTCTCTTCAAGATTAGCCAAATTTGCAACGACTGATCCGGCCGTCAGAATATGCTGTATGTAAGGATCTTCATCTCTCCATTCTTGTATTTCTTTAAGGCTTTCAGAGGTTACCTTTCCTTTAGCCGATCCTTGAGAACTGAATTCAAACATGGCGGAAACAGTGGTAATAATATTATCATATGCACCTGCTTCGGCTGCGGCAATACCGATCGCACGGCCACTATTGAACTCCACTTTTTTGACTACCCCCGCCACCCCTTTTGCGTCAGGACGGGCGCTGTTATTGACAGTGGGTATGCCGTATTTGTTTAAATACATATCATAACGCGTTGGACTGCTCGGCTTGCTGGGATCGATAACAACATCATCGCGGGTGGAGGCAATGCGTACTGCGGTTACCTTATCTATCAGGTCTCTTTGTGAAGGGCTTACACCATGACCCTTTAAACCCATGATATTGCCTGTATTGATTGGCATCTCGTTAAGCATATCCGTATATTGTGTTTCATTTTCGCGGATCTTCGTATGCCATGCTTCACTTATGTTCGGGTCGTTTTTCTCTGCATTATCCCTGATGGCGCTTTGCACAAGGTTAAGCCTGCCTAATGTGCGTTTGATTGTTTCCTGGGCAAGCAATTGTGGCGTAGCGCTCATGATATGCTCGCCCTGCAATGTGGCCTGCACAGTATCTATAGGCACATTGGTGGCGCGCGCAATGGCGCCGCCTTGGCCATAATATTTAGGTTTTACGATAATATATTTTTCATTCCCGATTGTTATTGGCAGACCAGCGGCTGCGATGGTTTTGTCCCTTACCGATTGTTCGGCTTCTTCCGCGCCTATGAGGCCTGCGCGCTTGGTGATGTCACTGCAGGCTTCCATGTCAGGCGGACCTTCTAATACATAAGTATTTTTCAATTCTTCGATATTCATATTTTTGGCCACCATCTCTTCGTCTGTGCAGTCAAAACGCTGGAGATATTGATAGGCTGACATTTTTTCATTATTATTGATACACCGCACGGCGTTTTGATCAGCATTTTTCCCCTGGTCCAATTTTCTTTCTTCTTCGGGCATTTCTGCCTGTTCGGGAGTATCTATGCCGATATATTGCAATAAATAACTAAGAATGGGTTCTTGGCGAAGCGCATGCTGGGCGTTGACAGCATAGCGCATAGTAGCAGGATCTTCATGCAGGGGTATAAGAGGGATTTTTGATGACATGCCCATGGCTTTGGCAAAGGCGATTTGCAGAGCCATGTCAGTTTGTGCCAGCCGGCCCACTTCTTTTTCGATTTTTTCCGGATTATCGACATTATCTTTCAGAAATTTAAGGCTTGGCTGGGCAAATTCTGCGGTAATAAAGCCGCCTTTAAAGGCTTCTGGGTACATGCGCGCCATATTGAAACTTCCCAGCGCATCGAGCGCTAACAATTCCCTGGGTTCAAGTGCTGTGATGGCAGGTTCTTCAAGCTCTCTGAGATCTATTCGCTTGGCAGCTTTTTCGATTTTGTATGACAATCCATCATAGGATTTGCGCATACATTCGTTAACTTTCAAGGATGCATCATAACGCGCTTTTTCTTCAGCATATTTTGCAGGATCAGAATGTTCTAATGAATCCTCAGGTTTTTTTACCGGATGTAAAGCGTCTTCTGCGGTAAGCAAAACAGCTTTGGTGTATAGTTCGGGAATTTTGAGTCTGGCCAGAAATACTTGTCCATTCCCTGTCACATCTTCGTCCATTTTACGCGCCAGATTCAGTCGGAATTCAGTATTATTTGCCAGCAGATATTGGAATGCTTCCCGGTATTGCAGAGCATTTTCACGTCGCTGGATGCCGACGGAAAAATTTCCATATGCTGTCAGTTTCATATAAAGATCTTCTGCAACTGCAACAGGCTCTTTTTTTGTGTTGTAAGTATTATCCAGTGCTTTTCCCAAAGCAGAACGCAAATCGTTTGCAGTATTGCTTCTAAGAATGTCTTTAATAGCAACGCCTTCCACTTTCTCCTGTAGTTTATTCATATAAGCCAGGCTGGCTTCCTGAGTGGCGAATTCCAGCTGCATCAGTTCGAGGCTTTTTGCGCCTGGATCAGCGTCCGGATCTCCAGCGCCTTTGAACGCCTGCATTTCATTTAATGCGTCCATTCTTTTGGTAGCAAGCTTTTCTACTTCCTGAAGTGTTTCTATTTCCTTCTCTAATTTCTGTTTCCATTCAATAGCTGAAAAACCATCCAATCTATCGGGCATATTTTTGAGCAAAGCCAGATATTCCTGATAGGTCGCGCGTTTAGTCGCCGGGATAGCCAATTCGGCATCATACGCATGACAGGTGCGTTTGCCGTCGCCATCCATAAACCAGCTATTATATTGAGGCAGGAGAGCAGCCATTGCTTCAAGCTGCTTTGTATTGGTAAAAGGAGCAGGCTGAAATTTGCCGTCTTTTGTAGGGTCATTTCCTGCAATGGATTTGCTTTGGCGCAAAATAGCTATCTGCTCGGAAGCCGCCTGCATTGCTGTGGGAATAACATCCAGCACAGTTTCTTCCAGTTCTTCGCGGCGCGAACGTTTTATTCTGGCAACCAGCAGAGGTTTAATTTCCTGCAGAATATGTTTTATGGGAGCAGCCCAGCTTTCGTTTGGCAGTTCACCATGCTCTTGAATATATGCCTGTTCCTGGCGGGTTAATTTCCCCAATAAGGTGCTTAATCCACGGCCTTTTTTGGCAAGTTCGCGCGAACGGCTGAAATTAGGATGTGCCGTAGTTGTATAGGTTTGCGGTGTAACGGTATTTTTTACACCTTCGACATTGCCGTCATCGATTAATTTAAAAAGCGAGCCGGCATCATAAAATCTTGCAAAACTATGGGCAGGTGACAATAAGCGCGAACGGAGGCTTCCTTCCAACCGCGCGTTTTCTTCCATGACAGAGGCGCCAATAGAAGAAGCCTGGAAAAGAAATGCCTCGGCATAAATTTTCTGCTCAATGCTATTTCCCTCCCCGAATTGCATTGCGCCTTCCAACGCATTTGCGAGGGTTGCCGTGTTTAAGGTAAAATATGGATGTTCTTTCTTAGGTGGACCACCTTCAACCTTGGTTTCACGGCGAGCCCAAGGGATAGTGTTACTTGCGTATTCTTTGATGTTCCAAATGCCAGGGTTAGTAGGGTGCCAAGGTTTAGTAGGACGGTCGGACATGATAATACTTACAATGAGTTAATGGAAGATGATTGGTTAATTAAAGCCCATAAATATTAAAATTTCTTTAATATTGCAGCCAAAATTTGCTCTTAAATCACCGCTTGCGCAGTTTATAGAGGTCTTTGAAGTGGGTTTTGGTCTTTTTGAGCGCTTTACCGCGTCCCGATAGCGAGGGGTTATGCATGAAATATTCATGGGCGGAGAAGCTTTTCTCTGTAGCGGGAACGCGCCGGTAGCTGCCGTCTGGCTGCAGAAACCAGGAGTTTTTTTCATCCTTTATATCTGCTACCATAATCTGGCTCATCACCTGGGCATGCACGGTGGGGTTTTCCAGCGGCACCATCACTTCAACCCGCCAGTCAAAATTGCGCGGCATCCAGTCGGCAGAGGAAAGATAGACTTTGGCATTGGCAGAAGGCAGCCCGGTTCCATCGCTAAAGCAGAAAATACGGGAATGTTCAAGAAAACGCCCGACAATGCTTTTAACGCGGATATTCTCCGATAATCCCGGCACTCCAGGTCTCAGACAGCAAATGCCGCGTATGATGAGATCGATTTTTACCTTCTGTTGGGATGCATGGTAAAGCGCATCGATAATAACTGGATCAACCAGCGCATTCATCTTTGCCCAAATTGCCGCAGGTTTTCCGGCTTTGGCATGGGCTATTTCCGCATTGATAAGAGCAAGAAGCTTGTCGCGCATATCACGCGGCGCCAGGGTAAGTTTGGCAAGCGCGCTGGGCGGGCTGTAGCCGGTCAGGAAATTAAAGAGCTGCGCCACATCGCGGCACAGCAGCGGATCGGAGGTGAAGAAAGAGAGATCGGTGTATATTTTAGCGGTGGCAGGATGGTAATTGCCGGTGCCGAAATGGACGTAAGAACGCAGTTTTCCTTCGATGCGCCGCGTTACCAGCGATACTTTGCTGTGAGTTTTAAGGTGAACAAAGCCAAATACGACCTGGGCGCCGGCGCGTTCCAGATCGCGCGCCCATTTGATATTGGCTTCTTCATCAAAGCGTGCTTTAAGCTCCACCACGGCGGTTACCGATTTGCCCGCTTCGGCGGCCGCAATCAAAGCCTGCACGATAGGAGAATCCTGGCTGGTGCGGTAAAGCGTCTGCTTAATCGACACTACATCTTTATCGAGCGCTGCCTGGCGCAGGAACTGCACCACCACATCAAAACTTTCAAACGGGTGATGCACCACGATGTCTTTGGCTTCAATAGCGGCAAAGCAATCGCCGCCATAATCCTTGATGCGTTCAGGAAAGCGCACGTTGTAAGGCGGGTATTTTAAATCCGGGCGATCGATTTCCCAAATCTCTGCCAGGTTGGAAAGGCCGATCATGCCTTGGGTGGACAGCACGTCATCGGATTCGATTTGGAGCTGCGTAGTAATAAACTGCAGCAGATCCGGCGGCGTAGGATATGCCACTTTAATGCGAATCACCCTTCCTCTGCGCCTGCGTTTAACGGCGCGCTCAAAGTAACGCACAAGGTCTTCGGCCTCTTCTTCAATATCCAGATCGGAATCGCGCACAATGCGCAGCAATGTGGAAGACCGTTTTTCCGAATGGGGGAATAAGTTTTTCCAGTTCAGTTCAATAATATCTTCCAGCTGAACATACCGTATGCCGGCATTTTTCTTTTTGCCTTTGGCCTGTGGCATTGCAATAAAGCGCGGCAGCTTCTGTGGAAAAGGGATGATGGCAATCTGCTCTTTCTTTTTGCCTTCGCGGGCAAACAGGAAAAGCTGTGCGATGCCGAGATTGGGTAGGAAAGGAAAAGGGTGCGCCGGATCAATGGCAATAGGAGTCAGCACCGGAAAAATATTTTCCATGAAATAGGTTTCCAGCCATTTGATTTCAGGTGCGGCGAGCGTTTTAGGCGTGACAATATGGACGCCGTTATCGGCTAATTCCGAGCGCAGCTTGGCCCATATCTTCTGCTGCTGATCGACAATAATCCGCGTGCGTTCATTAATACGCTCCACCTGTTGTTTGGGGCTTAGCCCATCATCGCTGACATGCGTTGATCCTAAACGGATGTGGTCCATAAGGCCTGCTACGCGCACCATGGTGAATTCATCAAGATTGGTGGCGGAGATAGAAAGGAAATGGACGCGCTCCAGCAGCGGATTGCGCTTATTGCCCGCCTCTTCAAGTACGCGCTCGTTAAATGCAAGCCATGACAGCTCACGGTTGATAAAACGTTCCGGATGCTGCAGTGCGATATGTTTTTTGCTGGATTTCTCTGACATAGTAACCGTAATCTATGGTGTTCTTCATTAACAGTAAAGTCACAACGTGAAAACACTCTATTTACTGCGTCATGCCAAGGCCGAGCCCGGCGGCAAGGAATTGAACGATATGGATCGCATGCTTTCCCTGCGCGGCCATGAGGCTTGTGCGCAAGTGGGAATCTATATAAAAACCAGGCGATATGCCCCTTCGCTGGTGCTTTCTTCCCCGTCTGTGCGCACCAAAGAAACGAGTGAGCTGGTTATGCAGGCGGCGAATATTCCGGTATCTTGCCAGATTGAAAATACGCTGTATCTGGCAACTGCGGATGAAATATTACAGGTCATACAAAAAACAAACGATACATTGCCCTCTGTAATGGTTGTAGGCCATAATCCCGGCATGCATCATGTTGCACTTTTGCTTTCCCGGGCCAGCCAAACATTACTGCGTGAGATGTTGGAGCTCAAGTACCCGACAGGTTCACTGAGTGTGATTGAATTCAAAAGCAACCATTGGCAGGATATTGTGCCAGGCAATGGGGAGCTGGTTGATTTTATAACACCCGGTCAACTTTAATGGGCTTTTTCAAGCGCATCCAGATGGGCTAGAATATCCTGGCGTAATTTCGTTTCATTGGCAATGGATGGCCCGCGCACCATCAAAAGCCACGGCGCCTGCCAATACTCAACATGCCAGCCGGTTTCATGCATAAATTGCCGCACATAGGCAAATTGATCGCGTGCTGAGCCATTAAAGGCAATGCCAAAATTATCTTCCAACGGTTTGGAAAAAGGATTGGCCAAATATAAAATTACTGAACTGGACTCTGTGATTTTGTGCGGGAAAGGATATACCGCTTCACGTTGAGAGAAAAATGCGCCGACATTGCTTTGCACGGAAAGTCCGCCGGCAGGCAATAGGGTGCTTATGGCGTTAATAGGAGTGTCATCCTTATGCAGTTTTATTCCGGTAATATCCCACTGCATTAAAACATCTGTTGTGCCCGCCAGGGGAATGATGATTGCCAGTGATAACATAGCGCACAGATATAAATCTTTTCTGCGCATAGGCATTATTGTGAACCGGCAAAACCCCTGATAAGCGGCAATGATTATGACAGGAATAATGGCTGCCGTATGGTAAGAAACAATGCTGCGCTGTAGCGCGTCGGCTGCCAATAAATTGGCCGCCAAATCTGCAATGGCAGGAAGTAAGGTAAGCATTGATAAGACTGGCAGCATAAGCCCGCTCATTCCTAATAAAAGAATATATATGCTGCCGGGATTATTATTGTTGCCCCTTTCAAAGAGCAGGTAAAATACAGTGGAAAATTTAGTGGCCCATGGCATACCCAGCCACGCATACCGGCTTGTAGCGGTGTCACCGGCAATGAGCATCGCGTGCGTGCCTTGATGGAGAGCAGGCATGACAACGAAGAGCAGTGCTATCAGTGTTGTAATGCCCAGGCCTATGATTGCTGCGCCACGCCGCCAGTCATGATGACGGATTGCCCATAATGCTCCGAACCCTGCAACACTCAACCCATAATGTTCTTTCGTCAGAAGCAGTAATAGTAATGCAGGCACAAAAGTGGTGAAGCGTTTGGCAAATAGCGCCCAAAGTGAGAGTATTATCAGCGGAGCAGCAAAGGCGATTTCATGAAAATCCCAGATTGCAGCGCTGAGTACAAAAGGATTAAGCCAGTAAAGCAGGGTGCCTATCCATGCTTCACGCGGATTGGCCCCAGCATATTTAAGCGTATAAAATACGCCTATCCCCGTCATCGAAAAACATAGCGACTGCACCAGTTGCAGCAGTTCTATATGCGGCCATAGCGCATAAAATGGCACAATGAGGAATAATATGGGTGAGAAGTGGAACCCAAACCAATGTTGGGGAGTAAAGGGCACGGTTGCGGTAGTGATGGGCGCGCGGTGATGCAGGATATTCCAAAAAACCTGGTCAAATGTGCCAATATCCAGCAGCGAAGTTTTATAAGTATAAAGACGCGTGAGCGCTAAAACGAAGGTAAGAATGGCATGCGCCAAAGCGCAACTTATAAGCGCGGCACTGTGCCAGGAGTATTGCTTGATAGGAGATAAGGACATGCTATATGTTTTTCAGCAATTTAGAGATGACAGGTTCTACCCATTATGGCTTCTTCGTCAATACTGCGTTCGCGCCGGTTTCTGCCGCTTTTTATAACGCAGTTCCTGGGCGCATTAAACGATAATTTTTTTAAAAATGCAGTGGTTATCTTAGTAACCTACCGCACATCGGAAGAATTTCATATTGCCCCGCAAACATTGGTGACGATTTCCGGCGCATTATTTATCCTTCCCTATATTATATTCTGCGCAACGGCGGGCAAGCTTGCCGATAAATATGATAAGGCGGTGATTGCCCGCATCATCAAAATAGCCGAAATCGGCTTTATGATGTTGGCGGCGATTGGCTTTATGTTTCATCTGGTCGGATTTTTATTCATTGTTCTGTTTTGCATGGGCGCGCATTCCGCATTTTTCAGCCCGGTAAAATATGCGCTGCTGCCCGATCATCTGCATAAAGAAGAATTGATGCAGGGCAATGCCTATATTGAAGCGGGCACCTTTATTGCCATACTGCTCGGCACCATTATGGGCGGTATTCTTGTGCTAAGGCCCCACGGTGAGCTGACGGTCTCGCTTATGGTGATTACCATTGCGTTTCTGGGAGCATTGGCAAGCAGGTTTATTCCTCCTGCGACCATGCGTGATGAAAGCGTGCATGTGTGCCCTAATATCGTATCAGAAACCTGGGATATGCTTGTATATGTAGTGAAGCGCCGCGAACTTCTTAAAGGCGTTCTGGCAAATTCCTGGTTCTGGTTCATGGGGATGACATTCCTTACGTTGTTTCCTGCCTACACCAAACAAATCATTGGCGCCAACGAACATGTGGTTACTTTGTTTCTCACAGGGTTCTCGGTTGGCATTGGTGTTGGTGCTATTGCTTGCGGTTCCTTATTGAAAGGCAAAGTATCCACCCGTTATGTGCCATGGAGTGCATTGGGTATGAGTGTTTTTACCTTCGATCTGTATGGGGTAAGCCCGCATCAGTTATTTGAACATCAGGGAACATTAATGACGCTGGGTGCGTTTCTTACTACGGCCTATGGATGGCGTATGGTGGTGGACTTATCAATGATCGCGGTTTTTGGCGGATTTTATATTGTGCCGCTTTATGCTTTTATCCAGCAACTAAGCGATCCCATGCACCGCGCGCAAGTCATGGCATGCAATAATGTGGTAAACGCTTTCTTTATGGTGGCGTCAGCAGTCTTAGCGCTGTGCCTGTTTGCCATAAGCTTCAGTGTGGCTCAGGTGTTTCTGGTGGCAGGCGTACTCAATGTTGGCGTTGCCGCATATCTGCTGACGTCTCACGGCAAACTGGCATCCGGTTAACGCTCCGTTACACACGCCTTATTGTTTTTTGCACTTTTCAACTAATTTGAAAAGATTGTCGATGAGTTCAGCGCCGAGCGTGCCGCCATCGCCGCTGATTTTATTGCGGAATATAG
The DNA here is from genome assembly GCA_013288985.1 of Alphaproteobacteria bacterium. GTDB lineage: Bacteria > Pseudomonadota > Alphaproteobacteria > Rickettsiales > JABCZZ01 > JABDAT01. The sequence continues at coordinate 5,018 of JABDAT010000006.1, read as the reverse complement.
CAAGCAGCGTATCGATATGTTTGCGGATGGCGGTCATATGTTCGGGGATGGGTTTAAAGGTCTGATTACAAAAATCATCCAGCGATTTTGCAACGCGTGTGGCAAGTTCAAAACCGAAAGTGCCCGCTTGCGACTTGATGACAAAAGCGGTCTTGGCAAGCTTCTTGATGTCAGGCTCGCATGCAGCAAGATTAGCCATTGCTTTATTGTAAGAATGTTCCAGAGCGGCCAGGTCGTTATTGACCCATTCGAGGAAATTATCTTTATGTTCGTGTATAATCTGCTGGGCATTTTCAATATTCTCAGCGCTGAAAATCTGTTTGATGTCCACATTCTCGCCAATAAGTTTTTTGAGGCTGTAGTCCGGCGCTACAATACGCACTTCCGTATCATCCAGTGCTACAAAGGGATCGTTTTTATCCATGCAATGCTTCCTTCGTTATTTGCGTTTTTCTGTTCCGTCAGGCGGCAATATACTCCGCCGTCTCCTGTCAGGCCCAACAAATTGTTTGCTGAAAATGAAACTGCGCGGATTATCGATCAGCAAAGCGATGCGGCTGCAAAGGGTTTTTGCGCTGAATGGCTTTACTACAAACTCGGTTACGCCTATATCGCGTGCTTTTTCAACGTGTTCACGTTCAGCATTGCCCGTTAGCATAATGATAGGCATGAAGCGATTAGGGGATACATCCGAAGTTCTCAGAAATTTAACCAGGTTAATACCGTCCATGGGTGACATTTGCCAATCCGTGATGACCATGTCAATTTTATTCGTTTGCAGAAATTTGAGCGCTTGCGATCCGTCGCAGGCGACAACGATTTCTTTGAAGCCAAGGCTTTCAAGCACCTGACGGACGATAAGGGCGATGCGGCGATCATCATCGGCAATAAGAACATGCACTTTGGCCAAATGCGCAGAGAGATCTTTATTATTAGGTTTTATCGAGGATAATTTCATGAAGCGTTAATATTCTTAAAACCAGATTTAGGAACCCATATTTCCTGATTATACACAATAATTGCCCAATATTGAATATAAGTGAAACATTTTTATTACATATTTTCAATCAGGGGTTTTATAAAAGGAATAGTAATTTCGCGTTTAGTTTCAATACTGTTGCGGGAGATCTTATCCATCAGGGCCTGCCCAACAGTAAAAGAACGTTCCATCCGCCGCATAAGATAGGCAATTACATCCTCATGCACCTGTAATTGATGGTCAGCACAATATTTCATAAGAAACCCATGTAATGCCATTTCGTCAGGCGCATCAATATGGGGTGCAGGCAATGCCAGAAGCCGCGAACGAAGATCGGGCAAGGTAAAGGGCAGCAGGGGAACGTGCATGCGGGATGTCAGCAGCAGGCAAAGATTATGCGATTCAGCATGGCGCAGCAGATGAAAGAAAGCCGTTTCATCAATAATGTTATGAATATCTTCAAGTATCGCATGCGTATGCCCATTCCACAACTCAGCGGAAGCAAGAGTTCCCAGCAATGCCTGATCTATCAGTGATGCTCCTGTGCGGTCCTTCCAACGCAGCGCAAGATGGGTTTTTCCAGAAGCTTCAGGGCCTGAAAGCAGTGCTATGCGTGCAGAGTCTTCCGGCCAGCTATCAAGAAAACGTGCGGCTTCAGCATTGGACCCTGAAATGATGAAATCAGAGGCGGCGTAATTCACAGACACGGGCCATTGAAAAGCAATCTGTGCCATAATTATTGCTTCGCCTCAGTGCCGCTATACAGCGAACTGTGCAGATAACGCTCAGTGGCAAAACGGACGAGCACACCCAGGATGGCAGTAACAGGAACAGCAATCAGAATACCTACAAAACCGAAAAGTGCGCCGCCGGCAAGCATGCCAAAAATAATCCATAACGGATGCAAACCTACTTTGCTGCCTACCAGGCGCGGGACGATTAAACTGTTCTCCAGTATCATGCCGCTCGCATATATCGCCAGCACGGCGACAATATGGGCGCTATCGTCAAACTGAAAGCAGGAGACAATAAATGCAAGAAGGCAGCCGGTGCAAATGCCTACGAAGGGAACGAATAAAAATAATCCGGTCATGATGCCTATCATCAAACCAAAATTAAGCCCTACCAGGGAAAGCGTAACACCATAATAGCTTGCCATAATAAGGCAGACATTGGTTTGCCCGCGAATAAACCCAGACAATGTTTGATCAATAGCATGTAACTGTTCGCGGATAATTTGCGCATGATCACGCGGTAGCAAGGTGTCGCAATGCGCCACCAGCCTGTCCCAGTCACGCAGCAGATAAAATGCCACCACGGGCGTAATAAAAATCAGCAACAGTATGTTAAGAAGCGCGAGCCCTGACTGAAGAGCATTGGAGGCCGCTTTCCCTCCCCAACCTATCACGGTGCCGCCAAAATTATTAAGCGCTTCCTTGATGGAGTCTTCCTGATCGGGGCTCAGTAGCGCAAGATAGTGTTCAACATCTTTGCCATAGTGGGTTTGCAAGTTATGCAGCTGTTCGGGCAGTTGGTGCATTAATGCATTTAACTGATGGACAATCAGCGGCACAAGCACCACGCAGAGAATAACAGCAGTAAGAAAGAATCCTATGGTGATTACGCCCGCAGCGGTGCTGCGCGACCATTTCCAGGCACATAGTTTGCGCACTGCCGGGTCAAGGAAATAGGCCGCCAGAATACCCACTACAAAAGGCAGCAATACACTTTTAATGAGTGAAAGAAATACAAAGAACAGTATTATTCCAACTGCCCAGAACCAGGATCTGGAACGCAAGGAATGTGAGGGGAGGTGCGGTGTTAATTTTGTCATCTGAGTGCCAATACTAAACTATCTCCATCCTGCATTACTCTTAAGCCTGCTGCAACCAGCGTCTTGCCAAGAATATCAGGAGTTCCCTTAAATGTAATGGTCATAGTGGTTTCATAAAAAGAAATCGAGTTGAAAGTAATACTTACAATGTTGCCATGGGCAAGCAAGCGTTTACGCAGCGCCTGCCATTCGCGGATATCGGAAGTATTAACGCGCGCATTGATCTCTTTCAGACGGTCATACTCTATTTTATTGGGATCAATTGTTTGTTGTTTATATAAACTTCGAGCGATATCATTGGATGCGCGTGCCATCAGGCTGTCCAGTTTTTCCGTTGAATGAATGATATAATTCATATGTGTTGTTTCGGATTTTCCCTGCACCAGCCGCTTTAACGTTACTTCAAGCGTAGGCTTGGGATCGGCTTTTTCATTGTAAAATGCCGATACTACGTAAGCATCGCCCACGCCATAACGCTTGAGCATGCGTGCGAGTGCTGCAGCGGTGGTGGTTTCCACATTTGTATCGTCCACGTCCACGCGATCATCAAGATCGCCCAGTGGCGCAATGACCAGCCCGCCGCCAAACTCCAGCGCTGCATCATACCATACATTGCGCCATTTATTATCATCCTGCCATAATTTAAGTGTGCTGCCATCATTATAAACGGGCAACACCAGCACGGCTTTATGGACGAATTCGCTGTCTGTCGCCGCGGCTGCAGCAGGAGCTGGCGCGCCAGGAGCAGCAGGAGCGGGTGGTGTGGGCGCAGACGGAGGAGAAGAAGCGGGTAAGCCAAGCAACGCCTGCATCTGGCCTGCGTCAAAATTATAGCGCAACGTGGCATGATAATGGGTTGCCGTCATTTTTTCGTTTATCACTTCGAATCCGCGCACCATCACGCTTATCTGCGGATGGGTAGTCTTGGCAATTATCTCCTGGGCCTTGGCGTGATTGCGCTGCGCAACAAGCTGTTTAAAAGCCTCTATTTCCCCTTGCGCCAAGGCTTTGGTTCGGGCGTCGGTGGTGTCTTTACCGTCTGCATCTACCACTATATTATCAATGCTGTAATCGCTTGCCGCATACGCAGGCATAGGAATGTAAGCAAAGAAAAGCAGTAAAATACTTGCCAGCAGAACGGTTTTGTAGGAATAATGCGGCAAATTTTTGCAGGAGATCATAATGACTAAAGCTCAAGTAACGTATGCGGATGCGGGGGTGAATATAGACGCTGGCAATGCGCTTGTCGAGCGGATCAAACCACTCGCTAAAGCAACCGCGCGCGCGGGCCTCATGGGTGGCATCGGTGGGTTTGGCGCGTTGTTTGATCTCAAAGCTACAGGCTATAAAGATCCCATTCTGGTTTCGGGCACGGACGGTGTTGGCACCAAGATCAAGCTTGCTCAGCATTTAAAAAAACACGATACAATCGGCACCGATCTGGTGGCAATGTGTGTTAATGATTTAGTAGTGCAGGGAGCAGAACCCCTCTTTTTCCTCGATTATTTTGCGACTTCGGCATTGGATGTTGATGTGGCTGAAAGCGTGGTGAAAGGCATTGCCGATGGCTGTAAAAAATCGGGCTGTGCGCTTGTGGGTGGCGAAACGGCGGAAATGCCTGGCATCTATCAGCCAGGGGAATATGACCTGGCGGGATTTGCCGTAGGCGCAGTGGAGCGCGATCAAATACTGCCTGCACAAGTGAAAGCAGGCGATGTCATATTAGGCCTGGCATCGGATGGATTGCATTCCACAGGATTTTCGTTAGTGCGGTTTCTGATTGAAAAGCATAAAATAGATATTAAAGCCAAAGCTCCTTTCGCATCAGACAAAATATTAAGTGACGTGCTGATGGTTCCCACACGCCTTTATGTAAAATCCTGTCTGGCGGCGATTCGCTCAGGCGGAGTGCATGCGTTGGCGCATATTACCGGCGGCGGTCTTACAGAAAATACGCCGCGCGTGTTGCCGGACAATGTATCGGCTGAAATCAATCTTAGCAGTTGGGAAATGTCGCCATTATTTAAATGGATCCAACAAACGGGTAATATCGCGCTTCCTGAAATGCTGCGCACCTTCAATTGCGGCATCGGCATGATAGTGGTTGTTGCTCCTGATAAAGCGGATTCCGTCAAAGCCAAGCTCATCAGTGAAGGCGAAACGGTTACGACCATTGGCAAGCTCGTGGCGAAACAAAGTGAACGG
>JABDAT010000005.1 GCA_013288985.1 Alphaproteobacteria bacterium | reverse complement strand
TGCCCAACAATAATTATCTGCGCTGGTTTAACCCCGAAGTGCCTTACCGCCATAAATGCCAGGTGCAGAAGCCGCATAAATATTTTTATAAACATGATATGGAGTGCCGCTTTTATAAATTCGGCTCCTTATGGTCGTATTTTTCCATCGCCTGTTTTAACGATTGCCTGGCTTACCTCACCAGCCAGTCCACTGAAAAACTAAACATCCCCACTTATGTGCTTGCAGCGCAAAATGATGGATATTTCCAGGGCAAGACGATGGCAGACATGCAGAACATCATGGAGCGCTATATAGAAAAGCCGGTAACGCTTGTGCGTCCCACCACTCATATTTGGGCTGCGGCACCGGAGCATATCTATGCAGCCCTGCAATATGCATATGGTGAGAATGGTGAAAGGCTCTAGAAAGTCTATTGCTGCAGGGTATAGCGAATTTCTTCGGTTTGCAGCGCCTTCGCAAAGCTGGGACGTTCAATAACTTTGTTGCACAATTGGATGATGTGCGTGCCAAGCGTTACTTTATATTCGACCAGGCGGGTCCAGTTGGCAATCACGGTGAGGAAGAAATCGGCAATCGTTACCTCATCTACGCAAAGATAGGGTTGGGTTTGCAGATGTGCTTCCACATCACGCCAGAAGAAGCCAATGCGCTTTGCCGCCAATTCACACGCTGCCTGCCGCGCCGCCGGATCTTTGAGATTTTTTGATAGCAGAAAATAACTGCCATATGCCTGATGGAGCGAGCTATTACAGAATGCCAGCCATTCGAGGGCTTTTGCACGTCTCATTTCCTCCGCGGGCAGTAACGGATGTGGATGTTTTGTAAGTAAATGAATCGCGATGGCGGCGCTTTCGCGAAGCAATAATTCTCCATCTATCAAGACAGGAATCTGCCCGCGTGAGTTCAATTTCAGGTAATCTGCCTTGCGGTTGTCAGTTTTATGGATATCGACACATGCCAGCTCAAAGGGCACATTCAATTCATTGAGCAGCGCATGAATGGCAAGGGAGCAGGCACCTGGAGAATAGTATAATATGTACATGCCAGACAGCCTAGGCATATCTCCTGATGAGTCAAGCGCCTCCATGCGGGATAAGGCGCTTGTATCTAGGTACAGCCTATTATAAGACATTGGGCAAGTAAGAATCAGATGATTGGCAATATGGTAAGAGTGTCTAGGCTGCACCGTCAGTATAGTAGTGTTTTGGATAAAATCCGCCTTAAGTGGGTATTCTGTGTCTAGTTTATTATCCAGGCGGTTTCTGCCCTTATTCCTTACTCAGTTTCTTGGGGCGTTTAACAATACCATATTCAAGAACGCGCTTGTGATGCTGATTACGTACCGTGTCGCGAGTCTGAATCCTCAATACGCGCAGTTCATGATAGCGCTTTCCACCGGGCTGTTCATGCTGCCTTACTTTCTCGTCTCCGCCACCGCCGGACAATTGGCCGATAAATATGACAGGGCAAAACTGACCCGCATTACCAAGATAGCGGAAATTATTCTGATGCTGTTGACTGCAATCGGATTCTTCGCAGGTAATATACCGTTCCTGCTGTGCATACTTTTCTGCATCGGCGCGCAATCCACTTTTTTCGGCCCCATCAAATATGCGCTCATACCCCAGCATTTAAATGAAGATGAATTGCTGGCCGGCAATGCCTATATTGAAGCGGGGACGTTTCTTGCTATATTGTTCGGCGCGATTCTGGGCGGGTTGCTGGTGCTGCAGCCCAACGGCAATCTCCTGATGTCGGTGTTGATAATCACCTGCGCCGTAATCGGCTATATCAGCAGCCTTTATATTCCCGCTGCGCCACCGCCCGATCCGACATTGCGCATGAACTGGAATGTGATGCAGGAGAATCTGCATATACTGCGCTATGCATGCGAGGATGCGGAAGTGTTGTTATGTATCCTTGGCGTCTCATGGTTCTGGATGCTGGGCGCTATATTCCTTTCGCAGTTTCCGCCTTATGCAAAACATATACTTTTTGCGGATGAGACTGTGGTAACTTTGTTCCTGACCGTATTTTCTATCGCCGTTGGCGTGGGTTCCGTGCTGTGCACCAAATTGCTCAAGGGCCAGATACGTACTACCTATGTAGTGGCCGCCATGGTGGGCATTTCACTTTTTACCACTGATTTTTATTTCGCATCGCTTAGCGCAGTTCATAATGCGGATGGAAGTGTGATGGGCGTAATGGAGTTTGTCCGATACCTGCCGAACCTGCGTATCCTGGGCGATCTTTTTCTGATTTCGGTGTGCGGCGGTTTATATATCGTTCCGCTCTATACGATTATGCAGGTGCAAAGCGCCGAAGAGCATCGGGCGCGTATCATTGCTGCAAATAATATCATCAATGCTATGTTCATGGTGGCTTCCGCTATACTCACGGTGGTTCTGCTCAAACTTCATTTTACTATTCCGGAAATTTTCTTAAGCGTAGCGGTGCTTAATGCAGCCGCGGCGGTGTATATGTATAAAACACTGCCTGATAAGGCGGTGTAATGCGCCAGCTTGGATAAAATTATAACTGCCTTTTAACTCCAGAAACAAAACTATCCCACGATTTTTTAGCATTGTTTTGCAGCTTCATTGCGTCGTGTTCGACATTATGCGCTTCGCTGATCATGTGCTGCCCTGTATTATGCCCCCAGGTCTTAATGTCTTTAACATCATGTTTGAGAGCATCTTCTGGATTCAGCATAACCCTCAGGCTATTATCCATATGAGCATAAAACCCTGTCGATGAAATGGGGTGATTGAAATTTTTCTGTACGACCTCATCTCCGTTCAGCAGTTTAGCAACGGTCGGCATGGCGCGATGGTCATTGCTGTTGGCCGAATAAGCGTATTCACCGCCGAATGCTTCCTTTACCGGCAGGATCGCATCGAGTCTCCCCAGAGGCTTGTTTTCCGGCTGGTTTACGAACGTACCGAAATACGTGCCATCATTATGCTTATTGCCATGGCGCGCAGAGACAATATTTTTTTCAATGTCATGAAGCGTTATCGAGGCGCTACCATGGTTAGCCGTTTCCCTGACAATCTCATTGGCTGCCTGGCGTCCACCCCAATCTTCCAGCATGACAGTTTTGGGGATTTTATTCCCGAACAGGGGAGTTGTCTCGCCAAGTATCGGCACGCCCAATTTCTTTTCTTCTATAGCCATGGCTAATGTGGTGACGGCATACGGCCCACCAATGGAGTGAGCCAATATAGTCGTATTGTCTATATGCAGATGACGCTGCTGTATGGTTTGCGCCATATCTTTCATAAAGGGGATTACATCCCCAGCCTGCAATTTATCATTGCCGTGAACCATGCTGCCAAGCACAGGAAGCGGATGCGTAGGATCAACACCGGGATATACTATTATCAGATTGGTTTTATGCGTTTTAGGATCCGTGGTTATAAAGGCCATGCCCTTGAAGCCATCCCCATTTAGGTTGGGGTTGGTATGATGTGTGATCATCTCAAGTTGTATATGATTTGCGTGATTGCCGGGGTCGCGTACCGAGACATTGACCAGATGGTCGCGGTTTGGAAATTGCGAATGGTCGCGCATATAGGCTCCCGATACCGCATGATTGATGGCGGCGTTGATCGGTAAAGCATCATTCTTGTTAAGAGTATCCACGTCACCCATTGTATCTGTGAAGGTGAGGGCAGTTAATATTGCCAGGGCATTTTTATCTGTCGGATCCGCCCACAGTTTTTCTTGCGTGGGAAGCGAATTTTCATGCTGTGGGGGGGGTGATGAATGTCTACAGGAGCCACTTTTAGCGCATTTCCGATTTGTCTGGCCTGGTGCAATACATGCACTGGAATAGGCGGAAAAGATGGCATTGGAAGCGCTCCTCGTAAATTAGTAAGGATTCCTAACGCATTCTAGAATAACAAATATTGGTTAATTAATAGTTAATTCTGAGAGGTATTCCCCGCGTGGGGTGATAGGTGATGGGGCATTCCCTGCAGTCCAGGGCTCTTTGGGATAAGGCGCGGGCGAAATATAAAGCTATTCCTCTTCGTCATCCTGGCCTACGCCCAGATTGTCGAGATCTGCTTTTTTGAGCGACAGGAAGCGCGCGCTGCCGTGGCCAGCAAGCGGGTAGAGTTCCTGTTTGCTGATGACGCCCTGAATCTGGAGCTTCTTGATAAATAGCTCTAATATGCCCAACGCTCCGCCAGCACCGCCTGCCTGCATGTTATACAGCCGCACGCCGCCAAAAAACTCCGGCACTTTGGTTTTGTAGGGAATGGGCGTATGGGCGTCTTTCACCGGTTCCCAATTGGCGCTTTTTATCCATTTGAGGATGGTCAGTTCGTCTTTCGAGAGTTCGATGTTCTTAAGCGGATTGAGCGGTTTGGCGGCGAGTTGCATGTGGCCTCCCTTGTGAATGCTGGGAAGAGCGTAGAGAGACTATCGGTATATGTCATCATCTTTGTTTCGTGGATTGCTCCGTCCGCTTAACCGTTCGGCTTTGCTTCTATTACTAGGAATTGGTCCCGGTTTTTCTTGTGGTAGCCGGATACCCATACTGACCATATCTATATCGTGTAATACAAGCGCGCCATTAAATTCACTGAAACTGTAAGGAGACTGGATAAACCCCTGTTTAACTGCAATTTTCAGCATGCGACTTACCAAGCGGACATTTTCTTTTGAAACGAAGGTTCTGAATTCACCATCGCCTTGAGAAACCCATTCGGCCTTTTTTACGGCGTCCTTAAGCTCAACCAGAACATGACGCGTGCTTTTCTCTAAATAATCTATCAGCCGATCTTGCTGTGGCCGCCTATGATCTCTTGCCATAATATTCTTCCATAAATAGCTCACGCTATTCTACCATTAACTCTTTAAAAAACAGTTAATAAAGGCCGGTGGAATGCTAAAATGGCGCTAAATTCAATGATATTAGAGTTGTTTGTGCATTGCGCCTTTTTCTACTGCTCTTTCAATATCACCGGCAAATTGCTCAGACGTTTTTGCAATGCGCAATGATAAGGTTGCATAATGCACAAGCAAAGCACATCCGCTAATAAATATGGCTGGCATTAGCAATCCTAAACTACCCACCAGAGGATAGGAGGATAATAATAAGTGCGTTACCGGATATGCGTGGGCTGCCGTAGTTAATGTGATTGTGCCGCAGATGCCAAAAAAGAGGACGGCAATGCTTGCAAGGCGAGCGCTTCTGCGAAGCCCGCGTGCACGCTCCAATTGATCATTTTTTTCTTTTAACAGGATAGCATTATCTAAGGAGCTAAATATCTCATTTAATGATGTTGTATGTATCCCAGACATAATATTTCTCCCTGATAGATTCACCTCAGTTTACTTAAAAAATATTAAGCAATAATTAAAATTACATTGCATTTTCTGGATTTTATTACAGCCTATGCATTGCTGTGCGGAATGGCGGCTATTTCCTTGGTGAAGTGCCCAAAGAGCTTGAGTTTGATGGGGAGGATACGTGTTCAAGCCATGTGCCCTTTTCATCAATCAGGCCAAGCGCGCGGGCTTTAGGCACCACATCATTAGTGCGATTGACATCAAGTGCTCGACGAAGAGTGGCGATTCTTCCGTTAACTGCTGGCACCGTAACGCCGTTGCCAATGGCTTCGGCAATTGCTTCGGGGTCTTTGCCTATAGCCAGCAAACATAATACCTCTATGTGCGGAGCAGATATGCGTATTCCTTTTTCAGTTGGGGCTTCAATTATACCTAGCTCGATAGCTTTGCTAACGGCCTCCTTACGGCTATTGACTCCGAGTTTTTGAAAGAGTGACTTAACTTGGGTTTTAACTTTAGAAAATCCAACCTCAGTTTCTGCAGCTATATTCTTGTATTCTTTACCTTGAACAATAAGTGATAACGCGTCTAGTTCCCATTCGCTAAATTCAACAGAATCTGACCGGTTGGTGGTAAGAGAAGAACCCTCTTCATGTGCGGCCAAAGGAGGTGTTTCCTTAGGCTCTAATACACCCCGGAGAGTATTGCAAGCCCTATCAAAAAGCCTATGGACTCTGTCAAAGTGGATGGTCGTGAATCGCCCAATCTCTTTAAAATTTGGGTGCGTTTCCTTGTCCTGTAGCTGTTCATAGTATGCTTCCATAACCCTGCGCTCATCATCAGGGAGTAACTGAATTGCTGCCATAAGTGCTGTATTTTCCATCGACGAATGCACTTGCTTTTCTACAAGAGGATATCTGGTATCGGCAATTCTGCTGCTGATGGGTTTTCCTTCCCCTTCTCGCCCAAGTCTTAGATCAAGACTCAGAGTTTCTCCTGAGCGCAGGGCAGTAATATCTTTTAGTGGAATGCCTGATTTTTTAACAAGCGCTTCATCGGTTACCTCTAGTCCCGCGCTAAGCAGTTCCTGCTCAGCGCTATATAACGCTGGCAGCTTATTTTGGATCCATGCGGCGCGCCGGATCATTCTCGTTTTATCACGGGCAAATGTTTTAATTATTCCTTCTATTGTTTTGGTGGCATAAGTAATAAATTGAGTATCCTTCACGGTAGGGTCGAATCGATTAATTGCCTCTGTGAGTCCTTTAAATCCTTCATGCAAAATATCATCATATTCACAGTAACCCTTGCGAACAGCCCAATAAAAAGATCTAGCTATGCTTTTTACAAGGGGCCTAAACTGCGCTGTAATTATTTCTTTGACTTCATTTTCATCGAGCCTGCCGCGGCTTATATCTTCCTCGATGGCTTCTACTCTGATTTCAATTGCGCGATCGATTATATCTCCTTTCATGCTTCTCAGAATACCCAGAGCTTGCTCTGGAGTCAGAGGGGGTATTTCTTTAGCTTTTTTATCTGTTTCTTCAGTCATGTGCGCTCTCTGGCCGCTGAAAATATGTTAGCCAATTCTACCCAAAAACCCTTTAAAAATAGTTAAGAATTTAGCTTTTACAGGGCGCGTTCCGCCCCCAAATTCGCATCCGCGGATTTCCCCCTGCGGTCGTTGCGATAGAGCTCATCCATGTATTCATGTGAGTGCCTAATGCCTCGTTCCTAGTATCTCGCCCCTAGTGCCCCTAACCCCTAATCTCTTCAACCCATTAACCCATCAATACATTATTCCATCTATGACCCAGACACCCATATCTCCCAATATCATTGCCCGCATCAATCAGGTTGCGCGTTACGTCGTAAGCGGCGTTACTCCTGAGACCTGGTTTGGCCCGCTGCAGCCTTTGCAGCCCATGGCCCCTGCCGATGTGGCAGGGCGCCGTTTTGATTATCCGACCGGCTATAACCTCGACATCACGCCGCGTTCCTATGATGAGCTTAGTTTCGACGATCTGCGTGCGCTGGCTGATAACTGCGACATACTGCGTTCGGTAATTGAAACGTGCAAAGACCAGATAGAAGCGCTCGAATGGACGATTCGCGTGAGCGGTGACGGTAAACATGCTGCAAGCGACGACCAGAAAGGCCGAATCGATCAAATCACACAGTTCCTGCATTGCCCCGATAAAGAGCATAGTTTCTCGCAGTGGCTGCGGCAATTGCTCGAAGATATGTTCGTGATTGATGCTGCTTGCATTTATAAGCGGCGTACGCGCGGGGGCGAACTATATGCGCTTGATATCATTGATGGCGCTACGATTAAAATCTTGCTCGATGATGGCGGCCGCCTGCCGGTGGTGCCAGACCCTGCCTATCAACAGGTACTCAAAGGCGTGCCTGCCGCCGGCTATACGCGCGATGAGCTGATGTATATCAAACATAATCCGCGCAGCCATAAAGTCTATGGGTATAGTCACGTGGAACAGGTGATGGTGACGGTGAATATCCTCATACGCCACGCGCTGCATCAGCTTGAATATTACCGCGACGGCAGCCAGCCCGACGCATTCGTGGGGCTGCCCAAGGAATGGAACCAGGATCAGATTACGTCATTCCAGAAACATTTTGACGCGATGCTTTCAGGAAATCTGAGGCTGCGGCGCAGGCTTCGCTTCATGCCGGGTGATTTCAAATACCAGGAGACCAAGGCCCCCGCCGCTCAAGGACGTTTATGACGAGTATCTCGCGCGCATTATTTGTTTCGTATTTTCAATTTCGCCGGAACCGTTTGTATCGCATGTCAACCGTGCTACCGCTGAGAGCTCGCAGAGCCGCGATATCGACGAAGGGCTTGCGCCGCTGCAGCGATTTGTGCATGGGATACTGAACCGTATAGTAAAACATGAATTTAATTCGCCGGATTTGGAATTCGCCTGGCAGGATGTGCGCGAGCAAGACCCCAAAGACGCTGCTGCGATTGATGTGGCCTATGTGGGCGCAGGCATCATGACGGTGGACGAGGTGAGGGCAGTGATGGGATTGTGGCCGCTTGGTAATAAATGGGGTGAGGCAATCGCCCCCGCTTCGCTCCCCCTCTGAAGGGGGTACCATGAAGGACTCATCCATGCGTACTGGTAAAGATAGAGCCGTAAAAAAAACTTTAGAAAATATAATCCGCATTATTTAGGCGCAGGGCCGGATGGGGGGCAATTTACCACAGCGGATAGGGACGGCACGTCTAATGGTTTGCCGTCGGGTGCAGAGGCCTATACGCACGACTCTGGCGCCTACGTCCTCAATAAAGCCGTGTGGAACGCAGGTAGCAGGAGTATAGTTCCTGATGCGGAAGCTAGAATAAAAATTAACATATGGGCTGCGGTACAGTTGGAGGTGCGCCTGTGCATCCAGCTCCAAAATGTAGTATGTTGACAACAATATCATTGGCGCCAAACATAACTCCTATGCCAACCATAATGGTGATCGCAAGATGGAAAGAAACTTTACCAAGCATAGCTCCAATACCAAGCATAATCACTCCCAAATCCGCCAGCGCCCTGGCCGTGCCTCCAGTAAGCAAATTAGCGATATTGCACAGCGCAGTTTCAATTGCTCCTGCATTGGTGCTGGGGCCAACAGCTGATGCATTTCCTGCCAATAAGGTGACAATTGTATCTGCGCCGAAGGTGAGTCCAATACCAGTGACGAGTACTAAAGCAGCGGGATAGGATATTTTTCCTACCATAGCGCCAAGCCCGAGCATAATAACGGCCATTGATGCAAGCGCTTTAACTGTTGGGCTCTGCAAACCACGTGCAAAACTATTAAGGGGGGTAGAAAATCCTATTACGCAATTGGCGGCTGAAGCGGCGATATCCCCGCCATTGGCGGGAGAAAGTTCATAAACAAGCGCCTGGGAACCATAAACAAGTGCTATACCTATTACGACAAGCAATGCGGTGGGCCATGATATCTTGCCAAAGAATGCGCCAATACCTATAATCATCACGGCAATTATTCCAACAAATTGGCCAGCCGTGCTCATGGCAATTTTTGTAATGACGTTTGAGAAAATATAGCCCACGGTATTGGGCGTGCTTCCGAGAGTATTTGAATAGCCAACAAACTGGCCCGCTACGTTCATAGGCAGTAGAAGAAACGCATTTACGAAAGCTGCAGAGCCAAATAAAATTGCAATACCTGTTACTGTTACCAACGCTGTGGAATAAGATATTTTTCCAAACATAGCGCCGATACCGACAGTAATAACAGCTATACTTCCCAGCGTCGCACCTACGCCACCCAGCATATAGTTGATAATTTTCCCGAAACCGAATGCAACAGCGTCGTTACAGCCTTTAGCAAGGTTTAGGCCACAAGGCGTCGAACCAGTATTAGACGAAGATACCAACATTGTAGTAACGATGTTGAATGCACCAAATACCAGTGTTATGCCTACAACAAATATCAGTGCAGTGGGATAGGATACTTTGCCGAATAAAGCGCCAACTCCTAACGCGGTAACGGCCAGAGTTGCCAGTGCCGTAGCAGCAGGCCCGGTAAGCATGGCCAAAACCCCATCCAAGAAATTGCCTACTACTGCTTCGCCGCTAGTATTTTGCGTTATGGGGCTAGATGTGAGTTTGGATATAATGGATGCGCTTCCGAATATGATACCTATACCAGTCGCGACTATTAAAGCTTGAGGGTAGGTTATTTTGCCAAAGAATGCACCAATTCCAAGAATAATTACGGCTACTGTAGCCAATGCCGTTCCCACTGGGCTTGTAATATAATAGAGAATATTTGTAAAAGCATAGAGAATAGAATTATTAAAAACCCCATTGGGCAGGCTGCTGTCAGAGGCATATCCTGATGTTGACTGCGAGACTAACGCCAATGATTTCACTATATTGCTTGCGCCGAATACCAACACAATGCCAACGACTACCAGCAAAGCCTGCGGATAGGTTATTTTGCCAAACATCGCGCCAATACCTAGTGCTATAACGGCCAATGTCGCGAGTGATATGCCTGCAGAACCGGTCACAAAGTTGACAAGACTATATAGGCCAATTTCTAATGGATTAGTTGTTTTAGCTGATAACGTCACTGCAGTGCCGCCCAGAGTGCGCACTAGGTTTGCCGCACCGAACATAATGGCAATTCCTACTGCAGCTGCCATAGCCTGCGGATAGGTTATTTTACCAAACATCGCGCCAATTCCCAATGCTACAACAGCGATCGTCGCCAGCGCCATACCTGTAGGGCCTGTAACAAGCGCAACGATTGCGCCAAAGGCGTACCCAATCGAATCCGTGCTGCCAGGCGTTATTGGATTAGTCGCATTTCCTCCCATTATCTGCACAATGCTTGCTGCACCAAATATTGTTGCGATACCTGCTGCTACCAGCATCGCGCGCTCTTTGGACAGTTTGCCGGCGGCGGCGGAGAATCCCAGAGATAATATAGCTATAGTTGCAATCGCCCTTCCGGTGGTACCTGTCAAAAGATAGATAATGTAGCTGAAATCACTATAGAGATTGGCGCTTCCCGTAGTAGCCATGCCCGGAAGTATGGGGTTGGAGACAACGGTAAGTCCGGCCTGTGCATATCCTGGCATCAGCATTTCAATGCCGATGGCGCAGCCAAAGAGTATGAGCAAATGCCAACAGAGATCGAGCGCGGCTTGCGCTGACAATTTCGGTGTGGCTATGGATTGTACTTTATAAGAAGGTTGGCAATACATGCGAGTATTAAGTCCCTATTATGTATATTGACGTGCATTCTTAAAATATTCTTATGACGCCACTTTAAGATAATAACAAAAATTAGTACGTAAAAACAGTGACAGTTTTGTTACCGTCTGCCTGTACCATGGCAAATAAACGTTAAAAAGTGATTAAGATATAGGCTTTTATAATCCTGATGATACGACCAGAACGTTCTTTAAACCCGATGAAGGCACCGGGTACTTCGACAAACAAATCTGCATTATGGTTTCAGCACGCAAAAACACCCATTGCGTCAGGCTTGAAGCTTTGCCCTGACGGCGCGCTATACGCTTCCTATTATCCATTTTTTATTAATCTCGCAGGAACAGCAATTGTTGGTTACTCTTCCCGCTTGCAGCATGTGAATGCGATGGCGATGTGGCAAAGCGGACGATTGGCTTTAAAGAATTCCTGAGTGTTATAATGCTTGTCGGGGGTAATGCAGTTGTTTTCGCCAGGTTGGGCATAGGTGCCCCAGGCATCTTCTGGCCAATTGGCAGCTCCATTTACCACAACACGGCCGTTAAGCGGTAATCCATCATCCATTTTTGAATCTATTGCATGAGCCTGAGCAGGAGTAAGTGCATGGATATCATCTTTTAATTTTCCTTCCACTGATCCACCAATTCTAGAAATTTCATAATAATTGCCGTAAGGTAATTGGGGGGCAGGAGCTTCAATGGCAGCATCGGTATTCCATACGGCAATAAATATGCCTTCTCCCAAAGGAGATTCGGGCAGGTAGGGCTCGAGCACACTAACATCAGGAATGCGATAATCGGTCATCCTGCTATCTGCTGAGAAGTTTTGCGGAATAAGTCCGACGGCAGACAGATGCGACCAGAATAGGGAAGTTTCACATCCCAGGTTCCATTCCCATCCTAGATTGCATGGAGAAATCTTGCCATCATTGTCTCCATGTCCTGGGGTGCCGTCGCCGTATGCCATGCCTTCGCGCTCTGCTGCTGCAGCAAGTAAGTCGCCGGGCAAACCTTCAAATTTCTGATAAAAATCGGCGACGGCTTCATCAAACTTTGCAATCTGAGCTATTTGGCTACGTAGTTTAGATATCTCTATTACTTCTTTGCCGAGCATCGTGCCGCCAATGAGAAGTCCAATGAGGCCTAATAAAATGGCAACATCAATAATAAAGATACGGACAGACTTAAAGAAGGGGATCCGTCTTGGTGTCATCACAGCAGTATTCATTTTATGATCATGCTCTTTATTTTATTATCGGAATAGTTTTTGTGCAATCGAACTTATTATAACATTATTACCAACTGAAATCCCTCTCAATTCACAATTGAGAAATGGATTATATATGGCTTCCACAGCCGACTGCATGGCAATATTTTGGGCATTTTTACTAAA
Source organism: Alphaproteobacteria bacterium (assembly GCA_013288985.1). Taxonomy (GTDB): domain Bacteria; phylum Pseudomonadota; class Alphaproteobacteria; order Rickettsiales; family JABCZZ01; genus JABDAT01. Next base: position 43,087 of record JABDAT010000005.1, on the reverse strand, counting down.
ATGCCAGAGATTTTCTTAAATTATTTTTAATTAGCCTGCATGATTCGGGCAATGGTAAAAGCTTTGCCGCCATATACAGTGAAGAGAGAAAATGTTCTTCATAGACTTTTAACCTTTGAATATTATACTGCGAGCCTATGCGAAAACGTCTTCTGATAATTACATTTTTCCGTTGGTTATTTAAGCATCTGTCCATTCTACCGGCAGCCAGTATGCTATTGCTTTGCAACATAGCATTTGCTGATAACATACAAGGAGAGTCTCTGCGTTCAGGTAGCGGATTTTTTATCACCCAAGAATACCTGGTTACTAATGAGCATGTGGCTAACAGTCAATGTGCTCAAATCATCGTGCGTATAAATGATAATGATACGGTGCCTGCAAGACTGATTGCCATAGATGCCAAGCATGATCTGGCATTGCTTCGTTCTCCTAAATTTTCTAGTCGGCAGACTATGTTGCGCAGAAATATGGATGCAATCAAGGTAGGCGATAAAGTGGTGGCTGCAGGTTATCCGGTGAATGTAATAGCAACAGGAACCTATGAGCTTGCTTCTGCGCAGCTGCTCAACATCAGTGACTCAGAAGGTGATACTGATAAACTGCAGTTTTCCCATTCTACAGAGCAAGGCTATTCCGGCGGTCCTTTACTGGATAGAAGCGGTAATCTTGTGGGGGTGACAAAAGGGGAAGTAAAGAAATACGAAAAGGCAAATGGAAAAGAAGAAGCCAAAACATTGGTTTCAGATGCAGATGAGGCCGTCAGCAGTGCTATATTAAAAGCATTTTTAGCAAGCAATGGCATACCATATCTGGAAGCAAATTCTACCGCAACGCTTACTGATAAAGAATTGGAGGCTTTGGCACAGAATTTTACAGTGGGTGTGCAATGTACTACTGGAACTGGCAATCTATCTCCTATTCTCAGTGTATTCCCGACTCAGGATACACTTCCTGTTGAGCCAGGCCTGCCTGTCACTGCACCGCCTAAGTAGATAAAATCATTTTTCTGTGACGAGTGTCTACCTATTCTGTCGTTTTGTGAAATGCAAAGCATCAGCACAGGATCTAAGCTAAGATTCTGTGCAGTGGCGTTCCGTGCCTTATGGAAGGACAGAGGTATGCTTCTCCCGTTTCTTTTTCATTTATATAAGATTATATTAACTCCTCCCTAATGCCAGCGTAGGTGTAGATGATTCACGTACGGTTAGCGCAGTTTGGCGCCAGTCTTTGGGTTTTGGCGTGATTCGCTGCGTGACTGATGCTGCGGGTGTCTTATTCTCTGGAGCAATTTGTGGAACGATATTTTGTGTAGCTTCTACACTCTGCAGAGGCTGTTGATAACGTTCCTTATCATTCTCTATTAATGCATTGTCACGCATTGCGCGTGCGCCCCACTCGCTAATGAGGGCCTGTTCTTTATTATGGATTGCGTCATTCTGGGTTTTTAATGACATAAATGCAGACCCCGCACTTGTTGCTGCCAAGCCAAACACAAGAGCCGGAGCAGCGGCCGGCGCGGCAATCAATGCTGCGCCTAACGTTACTGCTGTAAGGAGTGCCCAGAGTTTGCAACCACGATCCAATGTAGGGAAAAAAGCACACCCGATTAACGTGGTGCCTACTGCTGCCAATGCAATAAATGGTGCTGCGGCAGCTAGGCCACCTATTGCCGCTCCTGTTGCCGCAACCATGCAAGTAGCAGCGCCAACCCAGGCAAACATGGGATTGCTTAAATCAGGGAGCCAAGTTTTCTCCTTGATTATATGCGGCTTCTTGTCTGTGTTATTATCTTTTTCTTTATCCATTATCATACTTTTACATAGGCTGAAATTTTTTGGACTGGTCCACACCTACTGCTATAAATTACCGCCTAATAATAGCAGGTTATGTTTATACTGAATGTGAAGATTTAGTGACAGGCGGGAAAGGTTTATAGGCTAAGCTCTACAGGCCATTTTCCTTCATTTATAATCCTATTAATTCATTAACTTATTACATTATCTTAACCTTTTATTCTCATGATAAACATCGTTTTTACAGGATTGGATGAGCTTCAGGCGCGGCTTGACGAGATGCTGGAGAAGCTATATGCGGGGCTGCTTGTAAAATCTCAGTAAATTGCGCAGGCGCTGACAGATAAGGTGAGCGATAAGTTAAATGGCGACGTATTGCAGTCACGCACTGAGGTGTGCTCAAGGAGAGTATCCAGAATGAAGTGACGGATGGTGGTGAAATTGTCAACACGAGTGTGTTATCTGATTTGCTATACGCGGCAATTCAGGAATATGGCGGTGTCACCAATAGTTTTGTTCTTATAATCCTGATGATACCACCAGAACGTTCTTTAAACCCGATGAAGGTGCTAATTACTTTGACAAGCAAAGAGGAGAATTGTTGGAAGGACATGACTCAACTGGTGCTGGAGGAGAGCCCAGCTCTTTGCTGAATAAACCGAGCGACCGCTTTCATACGATTGTGATTGAGGAACAGGAATAAAACGTCCTGACAAAATGGTATATTTAAGTATAATCCGCGCTAATTATTGGAGTTTGCAATACGTAATATCTGCCCTGTCTGCGGCTATTCTAAACTTACCGAGCCTCCTTACACTGAGGTGAGTGGAGGTTCGTATGAAATCTGTCCTTCCTGCAGATTTCAATTTGGGGTCAGTGATGACGATAAGCATTTCACTTTTGAGCAATGGCGCAACAAGTGGATTAATGGCGGGATGGTTTGGGATAAGGGAAGTTCGCAGCCTCCCGAAGGATGGAATCCCGCAGAGCAATTGAAGAGTGTTACGGGATGATTTACCTTGTCCTAAGAAATTACTTCTTCTTGGGTGGTAATTTTATAAGCGCGTGTTTGCCCATGTAATGTTTAAGCGAAAGACCGAATGGGTCGGTCATAGCTTGACGAAATAACTTGCTGATGGCATCGCCCAGACGGTGGTCTTTGTGAGCAAGTTCACTATACAATGCCGCGCCCTCATCATTTAGCACCAGTTCCATAATAGCGTCGGCACCATAACGTATCTTACGTGCCGTGATGTCGCGCCCTTCGACAAAAAACCTTCCTTGCGCGTCTTTGGGTACTATTTTCTGCAAATGGGCATTGAGGGCTTTGGGTAAATCGAATAATACATTGGTTGCTACCTGCTCGGCGTAACGTTCTGCATAACGCCTGCGATCGGATGCGGAAACTTTTCCTATAATCAGGTAAACACGTTCACCGTCAAGATTGGAGCTTGTCTTGACGAGTGCCGTATCATGAAAAAGTGCCTGGATACCTTCCCGGCGTTTTTTACCTTCGTCAATGTCTTTCTGTATGCCTTCAAGGCTGCGCAATACCATAAGCGCCTGTTTGTCATCGAGTGCCTCCACTACTTTAAGCGGAATGCGTATCGTATCCATGCCTGGTTCAGGCGCTGCCCAGTTATAGGCCATTATCACATTACTGTAATCACCACTTTCTCTTGCAGTTGCTTCGATTTCATCTGTCTGGTGAATGATAGCGCGCATTTCTTCGATGTAATTTTCTGCCATGAAAAGCAGGCAATCTTGCGTATGGAAAATATAACATTTTTCTTTACCTGCGCCAGCCATGAGCGGTTTGACTTCGCAGTGATGCGCTAAAAAATCATTCAGCGCTTTCTTAGATGCCGACATAGTGCCCTGTTCCCTGTTGCATAGCTTTTGCAGAGTATAATGTATAAGTGTGCAATAGGAAACTATCATTTGAAGTAAGTAACCATTTTGCCTAGAACCTAATATCTCCATTTTTAACCCCAAAAGAGTTGTTTTTGCATCATTCGGTAGATACTGACGACGCTCCATGCGTGTCGTTAGGTGGAAAGTTTTGGCCTATACCCGTACTTGCTGCCAAGCAGAATAAGATTATTGATCCCTTGATATTAAGTTTACTGCCAATATTTGCATGCTGGCAGACGGATAAAACAGCAGCGCTTGCGACGCTGGGGCAAGTTCAATATGATGCGCTGCTTGAGATCGCATTTCAGGCAGTGCGTTACGCACATCAAGATATTTCGCGTGAACAGTTTCTCGATTTGCCGGAATTAATTGCCGCTTTCAGCATCATTGCCCAGCAGACAGGGGTGTTTGCTAAAACAGAAAGTGAAAAACAGGCCGATTCGGGGGAAGCATAAACGGGGAAGGGAACAGATCGCAGTCTTCCGATGCAGGACCAGATGGGGATAGTATTATCGCTCATGTCTGCCATATGACCGGCTGGACATGGGATTATGTTGAAAACACCCTGAGCGTTCTCCGCTTAAAAGCACTGCATAAAGAATGGTGGCACCACCCGCCACTACCCTTAATGGTTGCCAGCTATCTTGGTATTGAACCGGTGGAGCAGGGCACCCATGAGGAATTGCTGGGCAGGCTCGGGGCAGCAGGCAGGTAATATATTGTTACTCTGTCAATTCCGGCTGCCTGGTTTTCTTTTGCATTTTTTCTATCGTTTTGGTCAGTGAGTCGAGCTTGGAATGCACCAGATGCATCGCATCGACGAACACATGGTCCTGATGACTCAGGCTTTCGACGATACTGTATAATTTACCGATGTCGCTATGCAGGTCCTGAAGCTTCTCATCCAGTGATAACCTATTCCAATGCTCATCATGCCTGTGGGAATCCATGATGTCCTCCTCTCAAAAGAGCATGCTGATTATAGCATATTACGCCTTTTTGAACAAGGGGGCGCCTATCATGAAGATGGACTACGCATGACCCAGTGGTGAAAACTGGCTTTGAGCGGCAGTGCGGCGGGCTCACACCCCAGCGTATCGCCGCATAATAGTTTGAGTTCAATGCCATAGTGATCATGGCTCTCAAATGTTTTGGTAACGCTATAGGCCCAGCCTGCGTTATCGGTAGGGCCATATGTTGCAATCATATGGTCGGAAAAAGTACGAATTTTAAATTCGGAATGCTGCTTTACCTATTGTGCGGCGCGCCCCATTTTGCTTCGCAGTCATCGCCTGCACTGCATAGGATGCTCTGGGGTGCCAATGCGCCTGGCGTATTGACCTTTACCACAGAGCCTACGAGCAGCGTAGTCATCACTGCTGATTTCAGTTATTATTTTCCGGTACGCATGAGTGAAGACAGCGTATCATTCACACTGTTTCTATCGCAATATTACAAGGCGAAGAAATTCAGTTTTATAAGTGTGAAGAATTAACGGCAGGTTATTGTTTTGAAGAAACACCGCCGCGTTGTTGCGGTCGGGCAGGGGAAGTTGTGGACGGCGTGGGGGATTGTGTGACTGTGCCATCCCATGCATTGCCGTCTTTAAGCGTATCCGGATTCGCTTTGAGTATTTTAGCTGCGATATCCCTGACTTGTGCTGTGGGGACGTTTGAAGCGTCAAATTCGTACGTTTCGCCTAAGCCGCCATTCATTGTTATGGACTGGGCCATTTCGAGGGCTCCGGCTTCAGCAGCGCCAACTTCACCTTTTGTATTCACAGGAGCACCGAATGTTTTGAGAGCCAAGCTATTTGCCTGGGCTGTTTTTACAAGATCAGCGCCTGCCATTTCAATATTCTTGGCCAGATCCGCAGGCAACACATACTGAACCATAGTAAAGGGGCGGCCAAGATTGCTATCCACTACAAACTGGTTTGTTTTTGAATCTACGGTATATTTAAAATCGCCCTCTATCCGCTTCATGCCGGATGCTGTTAATGCAGATTTTTCCTGTATTTCCAATGCGGCTTCAGATTGTTTATTCTGCGCTGTCAGGGTTTGAGCTTTTGCTTCTTCCGCCGCCTGTGCTGCTGCCTTATTTTTAGCAAGGGCATTAAGTTTGTCGCTTGCCCCTGGAATATCACCGTTTATGGCCGTTTTATATGCCGGTAATGTTTCCACATATGTTTGTATATCGCCTGTTGTGGCGCTTGCAGGTTTACTTTGATAATCTTTCTTATAATCGATAAAGAGTTTTGGAGCGGGAGATTGAGCTATGTTGAGTTTTAAGTCGCCGAACAATCCCTGTCCGCCTAATACGCTTTCTAAATGGACTATCTTATTATATTGTTCCGATGTTATCGGAGTATATTTATCAGGCGTTGTTGAAGCATCAATCTCATTATCCTTGCCTCGCACCTGAAAATAGAAACCTGATTCTTTTGCTGTGGCATTGAGCGCATGCGCCAATGCTTCGGCGGTCATAGGTTTATCTAATATTTGGGATGCGGCGGGACCAGTTTGGGCATTAATATGTGCGCTGAGTGCCTGCAGAGGGGTAAGGTTGCTCATGGCGAGCAAAACCCCTGTGGTAGCTACTACATTACTAAAAACCGTCTTCGCCATTGTAACTTTCCGTGAATCGGCAGCTATTGTTCACGAGTATTCTAAAATAGAAATATTAATATTAAGTTAATAATTATTACTAATTAAGTCTCTATATTTACACCTTCCCTTTAAGAAGAGGCGCCATGATTACCGTCTCAGTTCCGTTGATTTACCAGCTGCTCCGACTAATGGCTGGGATACAGCTGTAGTAGCATCTAACATTGCATCTCTGAGTATTGTAAGCATATCTGGGTTAACAGTTGTATTTCCCGGGTTATCACTTTTTGCAGATGGTTGACGATTGTTGTCAACATCAGCCATATTTAGCCTGCCTATGCCATTTATCGCCGCTAAAATTTTATCATCGGGCACCGCTGATAGAGAAGGATGTTTGGATGTTTGCTGAGCTGTAGGAACCTGAAGGTTTACCTCATGGCGCACTTCCTGAGCAAGGTTGGAGAGCGCAGTAGGAGAATGTTCTGTAACCACTTCAGATAAACGTTTAAGCACTTCAGCCTGTGCGGCTGTCTCTCGCGTAGGAATTCCGCCTTTGCTGGGATCAAATTTATCAAGGTCTAAAACAAATCCCTCGCTATTGGCCTGTACAATAGAACCTTTGACGCCTGAAGCTTGCGCAAACTCTAATAGTTTTGCAGTAAGCTCACCATGGGGATCTTTAACAGTAATGGAGGGCAGGCGATGCGTATCGGCTACACCAAAACTGTTTAACGGCTGATCACCAACAGTGGCCTCAATTCCATTTTTCTTTAAGTTATGAGTAATGGCAGCAGCAGTATCCAGTCCGGCATTGCCGAATGCATTTGCCTGTTCAATGGCGATTTTGGCAAAGCTGTCTGCTGCCATCTTGTTGGGATCAAAAGAAAGCTGGCCGGTGCCAGGAGTGCCGATGGGAAATTTTTCGGGATCAATGCCTGCGTTTGCGCGTGCTTTATAAAGTTGGGAATAAAGCTCATTGGCAGCATCCTGGTTGGCAGTTTGGACAACAATCATGCCGTTCTTGTCTATAGTAGCAGTGTGGCCTGTTAATTCTGATATATGGAATCTGGCTGCCTCTAAATCCTTTGCGGCAATGTCTGTTACGGCCTTTGAGGCTGCTTCATTTAATACAGGATCAGTTAGTCTTGATAAAACGCTGGGGACTGAAGTAGCAGGAAATGAAGGGGCTGAAAGCGTTGTATCAGGAATAAATCCTCCTGCTTTTGCAAGCCTTTCAGAGTCAAGAGCTATTAGCTCTGGATAAACGGTTGCTGTAGATTCCGCTATTTTAGTAAGCAGAGATTCTGGTTTAGGCGCTTGCGCGGTTGTTGTGGCTGTCGTTGTTCCCGGCGCCACTCCTGTAGCTGTTGTTAGATTTTCAAAGGGATTGTTAAGTCCAAGAGGACTCACAACAGACCCACCGGAAAGGAAATTTGTGTCCAATCCAGGAAAAATCGTAGTTTGTGTTGTTGTGCTGATAGTTGAAGATGGAGCTATTGCCGAGTTTGGGGCGGGCGGGACAGTAATGCTTGTATTGCTGCTATCTGTCGCTGCTGTGCTTGTAGAAAGAGCAGGCGTAACTGTTACAGCTGGTGCAACGTTTTGAGCAGCTGCATCGGTCTTCTGTCTTTCAATCAATGTCCCAAGAATGCCGCCATGATGACCATGTGCTTCATGGTGCTTGGTGTTATATGTTTGAACATCATCGGCATTGAAGGATATTTTGTTGCCGGCAACGGTAAATTTAATGGCATCTGCGGGCACAACCCCGGCTTCTGTTTCCAGTTTTTGTATCTGGGCAATTGTTGCGGCTGCAGTGGCAGGATCTTTAGCGGTTAAGACAATCGTTCTTTGATTGTTCGCTTCAAGTAAGGCAGCATTATTACCAGTAATGCCTGTTAATTCTTCCAGCTGCTTTAGGGCATTTTCTGCATGCCTGTAATTTGGATCTAAGTTATCAAGCATATTTTTAACTTGATTATCTTGCTGCTGTCCTTGTCCCGGTACTGGTGTATGCAAAAGGTTGCCAAGATTAAGATCAGCCATGGTATATCTCCTTATAATGCGATTATAGGGTGACCATAACACAGAAATGTTAAGATATTATTACAGGTAGAAACAATTTTACGTATTATGAGTGGCTCAAATTCTGGTTTTTTGCATGATGGAGTAAAATACTGAGCTGAAGTTGCTTATCATCAGCCTCTGCCATGACCCCCGCCACTTGTAATGGTAAAAGGCCGGCCATCTTGAGTTGTACCCTCCGCAAGTCGTGTTCCCGGCTCAAGACTCGTTGGCGTTACCCATGAAATCTTAGGGCCGGGCACGGTCTGCGCATGAGAGATTAGGGGAATTGATTTTGCCGCTTTTAAGGCAGCGTCAACCGTGCCCTGATTAATAGGCTCCGTTCCCCATGCTGCCCGAACCTCTGATAGCACGGCTGCATCAATTTTAGCCTTGTCAGCAGCATCATGCCCGGCTCGGGCCTTTTCTGCTTCACCGATAAATGCATTGCCTGTTTCCGCGGCATTGGCGTCTTGAGAATCTGTGCTTAATTTTGCCGCGCCATATGCTGCCAAACGAAAGTTTTCGTAAATAGCGGCCCTTCCTTCAACATGTTTTGCAAGAGTTGCTTCGGGATCGGGGCTCTTAGGATAGGTGGAATGCATGATTCCAGCGGTGGCTGCAAACGCCAATAATTGATCTTCAGCTGCCTTGCGTGCCGGATCATTTTTATCAGGAAATTGTGCTTCCAGCCTTGCCGCAACATCGGGATTAGCAAGAACGGAGGCATATGTTTTCTCTATCAGGTCACGGTGCGTATTAAGCAATGCTTTTGCCAGACCATAAGCGGCTGCGACTTTCTCTGCGTCATGCCATTCTTTGCCAGGTGTTTTATGGGCTTCTATTTCCGCTTTAATTACTCTGCTTGAAATGACAATGGTTGTGTTGCCATGAGAGTCAACATCGCCTGCTCCAAGTTCGCCTTGTGAGGTTTGCTGAATATTGAGCTTCCAGTTTACGCCCATTTTAGCAAGCGTTGCCTCCAGAGCTGTAGCCATATCTTTGCTATTAATGTTGGCAGGAAGAGAAGAAAGATTTTCAGGAGCGAGCATAAGAGGAGAAGTATCGCCTGTGATCCGCGCCCATGTATCCTCAAGGTTTTTATTTGCCTGCGGTACGGCATATGCCACAAGGGCGAGTATACGGGTTGCAGGGGACAGAAGTGATCTCTGTCCTTGTTGATACTGAACTCCTGTCTCATGTTCTGCACGATTCTGGCCATTGCCTATCGCATCTGCTATGGAAACGCCATTCTTCACATCTATATCGAAATTGGCTTTATCATTGGCGAGGATGACTTGGACTTGCGCTTTAATAGCATCATAATCATAATGCGCGTTTGCAGGCTGGCTTGGTTTTGGCCAATACCCGGCGTCTCCTAAATCAGATTTAATATATTCATCAAGGGTTGCCTGATTAATGATAATAGTGCCTGTGCCAAACTGTGCGGTGATGGGAAGAGATGTTGATACGGAAGCAGTGCTTTGAGGAGTGGTGGCAACAGAAGGGGCATCCACAACGATAGGACTTTTAGTTGCTGTCTGTATGAGACCACCCAAATCAGGATTGGCCATTACTGATGAGGGAATATCCAGTTCCGCAACGCCGCCCACAATACGGTATTGTGTAGCGTTGATGTCGGGTTTAACGAATATATGGCTTTTATCGGGTTTGGGCGATGTAATCGCGGCGTCTTTCCAGATTGCATCTATTATATTGCCAAGGAGCGCATGCAGATCAGTATCCGCCGCGTTGCCGGAGGGGGTCGCTGCAGAGGCAAATATTGCGACAGAGGCTGGAGGTGTGGAAATTGGCGCCATATGTGTGCTCCATTGAGTATTGATAATGAGCGTTTAATATAACCGGTATTTTAGGCCTCTAGTGTTAAGATTTGGTTACAGCCGAGGAATATCCTATCTATTAACGGATTATTAAACTCTCGCACTGAAATAAGCTCAGCACGGCACTTCCATATATAATTCATACCCCTTTTTATGTTGCGTTAATCGTGACGGCGCAATCTTTTTATAATCTTAAACTCACATATATTTTATGAAACCTGCATCTACAGATCTCGTCAATCTGCTCGCCACGCGGCAGTTTTTTTCTACCGATCTTTATCTCTTTACATTGATTGGCGGCGGACAGCTTACTTATTGCGGCGGCGATCAGGACATAACCTGGAACAATATCACCTGGAGTGCCGGCGGCGGCACTGGCCCGTATTTCGATCGCAAAGACAATAAAGCCAAATGCCATTGGAAAGTAGGCGTGGAAGTGGATACGCTGGTGCTGGACGTTTTGCCCGGCAGCGCACTTATTGAAGGCGAGCCGTTTCTCTCGGCAGTGCGCCAGGGCGTGTTTGACGGTGCCGAATTCACGTTTTACCGTGCGTTCATGGCAACTTACGGCGATACGGCGGTGGGCACTGTCATCAGGTTCGTGGACCGCGTGGCCGAGATCGATGCCGGACGCTCGCTTGCCACCTTCAGCGTCAACAGTCATCTGGAACTGCTCAACCAGAATATGCCGCGCAATCTGTATCAGTTCGGCTGCGTCAACACGCTTTATGACGAAAGCTGCACATTGAATCAGGCGGATTTTGCCGTGAATGACATGGTCGGCAGTGGTTCAACTGCAAGCGTGGTACAGGCAACACTCAGCCAGGCTACTGGTACATTTGATTTAGGCGTGCTTGCCTACAACAGTGGCGGCAATAATGGCATCTCGCGTACGGTTAAAACCTATATTGCAGGCACGCCTGGCAGCCTGACATTGCTTGCGCCGTTCCCGGTGGCTCCTGCTACGGGTGATACATTTATTGTATATCCAGGATGCGATAAGCAGCAATCCACCTGCCAGAATAAATTCAGCAACCTCGCTAATTTCAGGGGATTTCCTTATGTGCCGGAAAACTCAACGGCTGTGTGATGATTTATGTTCTGAATTATGCGTATAGTGATGATGACCTGTGACCTTATAGTGGTGGTGATGGCGATGATGTGAACTTTCAGGTTCAGCGGCCGCATGGTTTTTATGCTTTTGTGTATGGGAGGCCGGATGTTTTGCTGATGACGTCTGTATAGGTTGCAAACAAGTATATGCAAAGTAGCTAGCACTACCAATAAGGCCACCTGTGGTCAGACCAAGCAATATAGTGGCTGCAGGATGAGAAGGTGTTTTAGATTCTTGAGTAGCTATAGGTGGCATTATAGGATATTCTGATCCTGTATCATTTCTCCAGGGCCTGCGCGTTATTGGCGGAGCTATGCGGGCAATATCTTTACCATAAACATCATCTAGCTTACTTTGATGTATTTTATCAGATAGAGGTTCTTGGTCTGTCATAGCAATAATTTTTTCATTAGAGTTCAGATGTCTCCCATTGTATGGGAAAATCTTCTCAATAGTATGAAGTTATCGTGACAATTGAGGCTTTTATAAACCCAGGAGTTGCTGAGGGTTGAAAGTAATCAACCGGGGATTAAGAGACATTATCCCTGAAAGCTTAACGGGTGTATGACGTACTATTTGGATAAGTGCTGCTAACAGTATATCCTTTAGGAAGTTTTTTCTTGGCATCACTGATAGCGCTCTCTAATTCAATCAGTTTGGCTGATGACCAGGCAGCTATATTGCCTTCAGGATATTCTTGGCGGTTTTGATCAACGTCAACAACATTAGCGATATATCCGTTTTTAAAGAATGTTTCTAATGTAACATCTGTGCCGTTCACCTGAAGTTTTGTTTTTGCGGCTTCTGGATAAAATTTTAGTATATCGAAAGCGAGATTTTCTCCCTCTCTACCTTCACCCATATTCAAGCCTAGTCGAAACCCGGAATGATACATCAATCTGCCAATCACTTTTTGCGCAGATCCATTGAAATTATTGTCCATGCCTTTAAGCGTTGCTGCAAAATTATCCATATCATCGGATGCATAATAACTCTTGGCGTTTTCATAAGTTGTCTCTTCATTGGAATTCAGAGTGGTTCCGCTTCCAATGTGCTTTACATCCTTATCATACATACTTTGCACTTCAGCATTAATGTTAAGTACGCCTTGTGTCTGCGCTTGATTGTAGCCTTCTAATGCCAATACACTAGTAGTAGGACTTTGTTTTGGCAAAGGCGGTTTTGGGATGAATTGATCAACCGTTAAGCCAAGAACCGTTACTCCCGCTGCTAGTCCTCCAATTACTTTTGCTGCTCGTGGCACATCTGCCCATACGCCAGCTATTTCTTTCTTTAGGCGCGGCGGTATGGATGGCTGCCGACGTGCGGATCGAGGATTTGTAGTGCTATAGGTTTCATGCTCACTGACGCTTACTTCAGTATTTCTATGGCCTTTGAGAGTTTCTTTAATGTTATAAAGAGTGTTATTAATAGTAGGATTATCGGAATTAGTCAGTTTTCTCCAGAGTGCTTTTTCTACAACTCCACCGTCTTCTTTTACGTTTAGAAGAAAACCAATGGTATTATTTATTTCCTCTTTGGCTCGAGAGCTGGTGGACGCAAGTTCATAATCATATGAACCAAGTTCTTTGAGGGCTTTCACTATCAATCCAGCAGTTTTATCACTCTTAATATGTGATTCATATTCGCGCTCAAATTCACGGGCAAGATTTAATAAGATTTTCTTGTCATCAGCCAATATGGTAATCGATTGTGTGCTTATATTCATCATAATCACATTCCTAGAGTTTCAAATTGAAACCATTTTACCTCACCACCCCTTAAAATAGTGTTAAGATATGGTTACAATAGGGGCTGCGGTCATGTACGGGAGGGTGTGGTGGCTTTTTTATCAGGAATTTCTGCTAGTTGTGTTGTCCATGTTCCGATCTTATTGGATACGGATTGTTCGGGCTTTGCGGTATTAAGCGCGTCTATTTCTTGTAATAACTTCTTTTGTAATTCCCGGCTCCAGGGCTGTATTATACCAAAATGATCTGAGTGCAGACCCCTGTCCAATATTTCCAGGCAGGTAAAGCTTCCGCCATTTTTATCCTTAAAGAAGATATTCTGTGCTTCCGGATAATCGGAAAGAATTTTAGCCAGCGTGCTGATGCCTTGTTCTCTTTCTTTTATAGCGTGAATGAGCTTGATGCCGAATATTTGTGGTTGTGACCCTTCAGGACAACTTTCAAATTGATAGGGCATTTCTGTGTAATTATCTGGAGTGGAGTAGTTTGAAATTCCATCTTTCGGATTAGAGTCCAGAGGTTGTGATGCGGCTGTTTTTTGAACTTGCTGTTGTGTTGTATCCAGCACGGCAATACTCGTTATGGCTGCCAATGCAGCGGTTATAGTAACAGGATATGGCAGTTTTCTTTTCATATATTGTTTCTACAGCTGGCAAATGCATCATACACCGCAGTCATTAAAATAATATTAACAGGGATTTCTATGGGCAATAGCTAACAGGAAAAGCGCGTGCTCGTGGCTGGGCACGCCTTATCATGCGATGGGCCGCATAAAAGGGTTGGGGTGGATTGTCTGACGTTGCTTGCGGAGGTATTTACCGAGGCTGGTATCACACCGCGCATTGATATTCCTTATTATCCGCAGGACTGGCATCTGTACCGTGGGCAAGAACGTTATCTGGAAGGATTGCTGCGCCATACAAATAGTATTGAAGGCCCGCCGCTGCCCGGCGATATTGCATTATGGAAATTCGGGCGTTGTTTCAGTCACGGAGCGATTGTAATCGAGTGACCTCTTATTATTCATGCCTATGTGGGACGCGCATGCATGCTCGAAAATGCAGAAGCCGTAAGCTGGCTTTCGCATATCGGTGAAAATGTGAATGGCAAGGGCAATATAAGGCCGGTAAAGTCTTTCAGCGCTTGGAGTTCAGCGTATTAAGGGCTTAACAGGGGAAGGCGTGCAGTGCGGGTGGGGATTATTAATGAGTGCTGTAAATGCCCCACTCAGTTCATCTTTGGGATGTAAAATTGTGGCCTGGCGTTGTGCCTTTTTAACTGTTTCATGATGATGTCTATCCAGGCAACGCTCCATAGCATCTAGCCCATCGCCGATAATATTCTTGGCATGCTTTTCCTTAAAAATCTGTTCATGTCCTAAGTTATTCTTTGTACGATATGCTTCATAAGCTTCATAATGTTCGCTCTCACTCTTATAAGCCGCAAGCGCTTCATCATAATTGGAATGGTCGGATTCAGGGGGTAGCGGCTTTGGCCGCTCTTTGGGTATCATGGCGTCGTCCAGCGAAGCAAGATAGTCCTGATAGGCTTGTGTCTTGCGAAATCCTTCAGGAAGTTCGGCTTCATGCGTATGGCTGCCATGAGGATTCAAGGCAACCACAGCAGCAAGCAATTCCGCTTTGTTGATTTCTGGATAAGAACGCCACACGGGCGGATGTAATCTACTAAGATTTTTTTTCGATATAACATTTAAGCTGCCCAGAAGAAGATTTGCGGCAGCTTTTTCGCCCGTGTCTTCATATACATCAGAATTGGGGTGTCTTACATGCTGCAACACTTGGCGCATATGGTTAATTGTCAGCGCATCATTTTGTGCCTCTGTGAAGGGAGGATCATTTAATCTCTCAACATGCGCTCCCATACGGGAGGGTAATTGCCGCAGACCTTGCAATAGTTTCTTAACTTCATCAGATTTTGCCATATAAGCCAAAGTATAAGCCCATAATCGTTAAAGTTGAGTTAACGTTGCGCTAGGAAATGAGTGCATGCTCTAGCGAATAGCACATAGTTTTATCAATTTAATATTCGCTTTATTTAGTTATTATCCTTATGTCCTTTCTCACCGGTTCCGGCAAATCGCAGGCAACGCAGCAGATGGCTGTGTCTGGCCTACAACTGCAAAGTTCAGCTTACGGCAAGGCTGTGCTGATTATTTATGGCACCATGCTCATTGCGCCGAATCTGATCTGGTATGGCGATTTTGTTGCGACACCGCAGAGTTCTTCCGCCGGTTCTGGTGGTAAGGGTGGCAAGGGCGGCAAGGGCGGTTCCAGATCCTATACGTATCAGACTGCTGTGGCGCTTGGTATAGGCGAAGGGCCGATTGCCAATGTCGGCAATATCTATGTCGATAAAAATATTACCAGCGCTGCTGCGCTTGGGCTTTCCACATTCGTGGGAAATTATGGGCAATCCCCATGGGGGTATCTCATCACCAATCATCCCGATCAGGCGCTTGGCTATAGCGGCATCGCCTATCTTGCGGCAAACGCCTATCAGTTGGGCACTAGCCCGCAACTGCCCAATCACAATATTGAGGTCATAGGTATTGATGCTTATTCCATCAGCGATACGATTCACGACGTCGACCCGAGCCTTGTCGTTGCCGATCTGCTCACCAACCCGCATTACGGCTGCGGCTTTCCCATCAGCAGGATGGGTGATTTTTCCGTCTATCAAGCCTATACGCTTGGCTATTAATAGGCAATCACAAGAAAATAATATTATCCCTTTGTCATAAAAGTTTCATAAAATCCCCGTTGTCGAGGGTATCCGGTTAATATAGGGTTATGTAGTATAATTTTAATAAAGTTAATTTAAATTTTTTTTATTCCGCCCATGGTTTTGTATGCCCTATTATCCTGAAACACTGAGTATTTCTGAATGTTTGGAGACTGATGCATTTGTCTCACGGGTGAGGACTGAAAAAGTAATACCTTATTGGAAAAGCAAATATCTGCATCTCAAGAAACACGAAATGGTCAAAGCACCATGGCATAATTTTGTTATTACCGCCATTTGGGTAATTACGATGATTCTTTATAGCGGCACGCTGTATTATATCAGCCAGCAATATGATGTTTTACCTGCCACCATGGTAAGAATAATAGATAATCTATTGGGTGTTATGGTATAAGTTATTAAGTATATCTAACTCAAAAATTGTGGGAAGTTCATTATTTTCTTAATCTATTCTTAATATTCTAAAGCTAGCATAGCTAAATGCTTACACATTCCGAAACACTCAGCCCTTCCAATAGAACAGACAGCGAAAAGTTTGTTTCTCAGCTTAAAGCCGAGAAGGTAGTACCGTATTGGAAAGGAAAACATAAACGTTCGCGTGCAAAAGATCAGTTGGAAGAGGCATCGCGTAATAGTTTTTTGATTATCCTATTTGTTCGTGTGCTGATGATAATTATCAGTACCGTTGTACTGTTTAGTGTTACCCAGCATCATAACTTCCTGCCGCCCGCCATATCAGGCAAAATAGATAATAGCTGGTATTCCGTAGTGGATGCCGTGCAGGGACATATTTAGTTTTTCTTCTTAAGATCGCTCCTGCTTCAGTCTTCTGGCCTGCGTGCCGGTAAATTGCTTGCCGGCACGCAGGCCAGTAATCAGCAGCTCACGATTGTGGGCGCAAGCTAACGGCAATAAATCCCAGCAGGTGTCCGCTACGGGTTTTTCAATTACCGTGGCCAATAACGTATCTTACCTGATTCTTGATTCTGCTGGCACACTGGCAACGGGCACTGTCACGACGCCTGCAGCGCCGGTAGACGGCCAGAAATTGTATGTAGCCTCTTCGCAAATCGTGACGGCGCTTACGGTAAGTGCCAATACCGGTCAATCGATTAAAAACACACCCACTACCATCGCGGCGGGTGGCGCATTCGGGTATATGTATAACCTGGCGAACACGACATGGTACAGGATTCAGTAGAAAATATAAACGCCTGCTAAATCAAAATAAAAAATCAGTTAGGTTGTCATGAAATAGTTATTATAATACTATATCAGGAAATATACGTTTTTTGTAATTTCCTTCCATATTTAGGAACTGATTATGCCTTCTTTGTCTACTATTTGCATCCGGCAGAAATCTGGATTTACCCTAATCGAATTATCAGCGGTATTAGTTATTATTGGCCTTCTTATAGGCGGAATCATGGCTGGCCAGACCCTTGTCAGGCAATCGCAAATTAGCAGCGTTGCAACGGATGCCCAAATGTATATGAGGGCAGTTCTGCAATTTCGTGATAAATACGTGGCTCTTCCCGGGGATATGGGAAATGCTACCACCTATTGGGGAGTTATTCCTGGCAGCTCTGCCGCTGACAATTATACATTATCTTGTGCGACCTTACAGGGAACAGGTACGCAGACTTGCAATGGCGATAATAATGGCCAGATTAATGAAACCAGTGCGACAAGTTATTACTATGAAATGCACCGTGCCTGGCAGCACCTTGCTAATGCTCAAATGATTCAAGGAAGTTATACCGGCGTAACCGCAACAGGTGGTACGGAAAATGATGCTTTAGGCGTTAATGTTCCTGCAAGTCACGTACCTGGTGCAGGATTTAAATTTGATTGGGTTGGTGTTAGAAGCGGCGATTCTAACTGGTTTAATTACAGCTATAAACATGCGCTGTTTTTTGGAAGTCTGATGGCGTATAACATGAATGGTTATACTGGTAATATTACTACTGGCCCTACGCTTACAGGTGCAGAGGCACTTGCATTTGATACAAAATATGACGATGGCTTGGCAGTGAGCGGACAAATAATGGCATGGCCAAATGGTTCAGCCTATAATAGCAATTGTACAACTACTGCTGTTATCACTACGGCAATATATAATCAGACTACTAAAGGCCTAATATGCGGCCTGTTTTTTAACGCGAATTTTTAATTCTTATTTCCTTTCTAGGAAAAAGATGCTGGAGCACGAAAGTTCCAGCCTTGCCCTAACTATATATTATTGCTTTTTATTTTTTGAAAGTTCCATTTTATGGCCTTCTCTGCTGTTTATGGCGCACCGCTTTATGCGGATGCTCAGTACGCATTGCGCAATACTGTAACCTATGCAGGCGCAGTCGCTGAAATGTTTAACATGTGCGATGCGCTTAATTTTTCATTCTTTACCCCCGATATATTATTCACCGTTGAAGATGGTATGCGTGCTTCTCCGACACAAATATTATCAAAAACGCTATTTGCGGCGCCCCAAGGCGGTAGATGCTTCACTGTCAAATCGACACGTTTGGGAATCATTATAACAGAAAACAGAAATGGATAATTATGAGTATGATTGAAACTAAAACACCTGACGAAATCAAAGACTATACACTGGATTGGACCAAGGATATCGGCAGTGATACGATTGTTACCAGTACATGGACAGTTTCGCCTACCGGTGTCGCTGTTACAGAATCTTCTGTTGCCGGAACACTTGCTACGGCTTGGCTTGGCGGCGGCGCTATCAGCCAAGTCTACCAGATAAAAAATCTTATTGTCACTTCCGGTGGCCGTGATCTTACCAAATCATTCAGGCTGCTGGTGGTGGGGAATAATTATTTATGAGGATCCAGTTTCACAATAATTTGCTTACTGCCATGCATCACCCATCCACATGGGCAGGATTTGCTGGAGTAATGAGCAGTATGGGTATGCAGATGGATAAACCTTTTTCGATGATGTGTTACGGCCTGTCAGCATTTTTCAGTATCATTTGCAATTGCTTGTGAGGTGGTGGTGTTGCCTGAACCGGATTGGAACTTGCCGCATCTTGCCAAAGAGGCTGATTCTGCAATGCGACTTAAAGCCATTCTTGCTGATTATAAGCTCTCCCAGGGATATATTGAAGAGCTGCAGTCGGAGTTGCTAGCGTGCGGTTAGTTATTATGCCATAGCAGCGATGATTTAGAGCATATATTTCATCTTAGTACAGCAAGGTCATTTTATTATTAATATGTGATGACAATTTGGCCGCTATCCAACTTCTTTTGACATCCCTCCCTCACGGGAGGGGTGTTTTTCTTTTTTGAATTATGTTATATGGAAAAAGAAATACAACTAATTAGCGAAATATAGTTATAATTTTAACTAATATTTAATAAATATTAATAATAATAGCCGGAGAGCCTGTTCATTAGTTTCTGGGAGAGAACATGACTGATCTAGTACTAAAGAGGCATATTAATCTTACAAAAATTATAGAAGAGTCCGAGTGGTATCAGGAATGCGTGAGCTATCTTGGGCTTCTTAAAACAGAGCAGGGCGATATGGCGTTCCTGCAACTCAATGTGCAGTTTCTTGCGGAAAAAATTCTTGAGCGTCAGGGAATAACCTCAGGTGAAGCTGGAGCGGGCAGGATAGGTTTGGCTGAGTTTTATGCGCGTTCTGAGATGCAGTAATAAATAGTAGGAGAAAGAATATGGCGGTAAAAAATATAGAAGAATGTTTTGGACTGAATATGAACGGTATAGACATGCTTGCAAAACAAATTGCTTCAGAGCTAGCGGCAGGAGAAAAGCCCCGTTTAAGACCCCAAAGGCAAGCAGGTGCCGAAACGCGTGGAAGAGGCTAGCCATTAGGCGACATAGCTGGTAAATTCTAAATATGACCATCACCATTTACCATAATCCTGCCTGCGGAACTTCGCGTACTGTTCTGGAGCTCATACGTGATGTCGGGCATGAACCTTTTATCATTGAATATCTGAAGGCGCCGCCAAGCCGCACGGAGCTTGCCAGCCTTATTGCCTGCATGAAACTGCCGGTGCGCGAACTCATGCGCCGCAAAGGCACGCCGTATGAAGAACTCGATTTGGATAATAAAAAATGGAGTGATAATCAGTTATTAGATCATATTATTGCTCATCCTATTTTAATGAACCGGCCGATTGTAGTGACGCCGCTTGGCGCCATGCTTTGCAGGCCGCCAGAAAAAGTGCTTACGCTTCTTCCTAAAGCGGCTTAACATCCATAGTATATATGCAAGATTATTGCTGCGATCCGTCTCATGAGCATAATGTAGTTACATCGGGTGGCAAACATGCCGTGGCGCTTATTGATGCAAATCCAGCCCACCAAAAAGAAGTATCAGATGCACTGCTATCATTTTATGAAGTGGATAATTATCAGTCGGCAGACGATGCGCTTACTGGCTTAAAGGCGAGCATTCCTGCTCTTATTTTGGTAGGGAAAAAACTGGCTTCTGGCGGGGGTGTGGAGTTTATTTATATGGTGAGGCATGAACCTGCGTTTGCTGACATACCCATTATATATATTGTAGAACAAGATGATTCTAAAAGTGCAGTGAGTATTGCGAAAGCGCATGCAGCTGGCGCGAATGATCATCTTATCAAGCCTTATCGCCGTAGCATGCTCATCAATACGATTTCAGGCCAACTCAATAGTCAGGTTGAGCGCAACTGGGAAATATTGCCGCAGGTGCAGCAAGAAGCGCTTAAAGGCACAGTTTCAGTTTTTAACGGCATCGCTGACGTTATTTCCAGCGGTCATCCTTTGCCTTTTGGCGAAGTAAGGAATGCCTGTGCGCCTCTGGTTGAAGCTATCAATAACCATGATTTCAAAGGCATCTTAAATGGCGTCAGGGATCATGATAATTACACCTATGCCCATAGTATGCGCGTGGCAACACTGCTTTCATTATTCGGCCATGCGGCGGGCCTCAAAGGTGAAGACCAGATGGTGCTGGCAAGCGGCGGACTGTTGCATGACGTAGGAAAAATGCTGATTCCCCATCATGTGCTCAACAAACCAGGGCGGCTTAATGAAGACGAGCTTGCCATCATGAAAAGCCATGTGCCTGAAACAGTAAAATATCTCCAAGCCTGCGCTGATATCCCTAAAGCCGTGCTGACCATTGCCGAGCAGCACCACGAAAAACTCGATGGTTCGGGTTATCCTTATGGCCTTAAGGGCGCGCAGCTTAATGAGCTTGCGCGCATGGCGGCCATTGTCGATATCTTCAGCGCGCTTACCGATCGCAGAGTCTATAAACCACCTATGGAAGCAGAAAAGGCGCTTACTATCATGACGGATGAGATGAGCGCCCATATCGATCAGCATTTTCTGAAGATGTTTAAAGCTATGCTGCTGGATGCGGTGGGGTAGATTTTATGAGTGAATATAATTGGAAATATCCGCAAACTGAAGCTTTGAAAACTGGCTGGCTTACGGTTTCTGAGAAACCATTACACCGCATATACTGGGAAGAATACGGCAATCCGCAAGGCGAGGCGGTGATGTTCCTGCACGGCGGGCCGGGTGGTGCCAGCGAGCCCATGTACTCGCGTTTTTTTGACCCCAAACGCTACCGAGTAATTTTGTTTGACCAGCGCGGCTGCGGTAAAAGCTTGCCCAATGCGGCAGAGGATAATCCCGCGCCCGCCCTTGCCGATAATACGACGCCGCATCTCATCAGTGATATAATGCAACTGCACGGCGCGCTGGGCATTGAGGGCAAGATGCATGTGTTTGGCGGAAGCTGGGGCAGCACGCTGGCGCTGGCTTACGGCATCGCGCATCCGGAAACGGTGCGCACACTTATCCTGCGAGGAATATTTCTCTGCCGCAGGCAGGATATGGATTATTTTTACCAGGGCAATGCGGTGCATTATGCACAAGACGCGAATGATGTGAGCCTGCCTGGCGCCTATATGTTCTTCCCCGAAATATGGAAATCCTATGTGGAGGCTATTCCTGCGGCAGAGCGCGGCGATATAGTGAAGGCCTATGCCAAACGTTTTGCTTCCATTCCCAAAACAGAAGCTGAACGCATTGCGCTGACTGAGGCGGCCAAGGCTTGGTCAATCTGGGAAGGGGTGACTTGCTACCTTGCCAAGGATTTAAAGGACATCGGCAAATTTGCCGAACCGGAATTTGCTAAAGCATTTGCCCGCATTGAGAATCACTATTTCATGAATGGCGGGTTTTTAGGCGGGCAGGGCGAGCAAAACCGCGACCAGAATTTTATACTGGATAATCTGCATAAGATTAGCGATATCCCTATTCATATCGTCCATGGCCGTTACGATCAGGTCTGCCCGATGTTCCAGGCCGAAGCTTTAGTGGCAGCACTTAAGGAATCTGGCGCAAAATCTGTTAGTTACCGCTTGACGGCCTCTGGCCACAGCATGACAGAGCCGGAGAACCTGCAGGCGCTTACGGAGATTATGGATAGAATTTCGTCCTAATTATTTTATTATGCCATTATCACATTCAACGGTACGAAGCATATTACTTAATTCTTCAGCAGTTGCGGAAAGAGATAGTGTGCGGGGGGATGATCTACGTACGACGTCAATCCAATGAGTTGTTTTATCTTCACTCATTAAATGTTCGGGAATGTGGTGTTTTGCACATGCAATCGCTAATTTATCATTTATCATATTAAGCCACTGGGTTTGCTCTATTACATCATCTAATCCATATTGTTTCCTTTTTCCATATGGGCCAAAGAGTCGTGTACATCCTTGCAATGTTATTTCTCGCCAACGATCTTTATCTTTTGCCACATCTATAAGATTTAGAGTTTTATTATCAAAATCAAAAATTACATTTCCTCTGTTCAAATCTCCTCCCATATGCATTTTTCGTGCATAAGAAAGTTTCTCAGCAAAATTATCAAAAGTTTCTTGGGGAAGTTGCGCAATTGTTTTTAATTTCTTACTATAACTAGCCGTTGATAAAGTACCGTCTTTAGTATCAAAATAGTGGTTTAAACTTTCTCCAGGAATAGATTTTATAATCTCAAGATCACCGCTCTGCATCAATCCTTGTGCAAAGTTATGTATTAACCCATAATTTAATGAGCTAAGTATGGTTGAATTGTTTAGATCATCCTCTAGCGTAGTTTTATAACCACGCTTGACAGCATAACCGCTTAGGATACCTTCAGGAAATGGACGAACAATTTTTACATAGTTATGGCCAAGAGAAACCATATTATCGGCTTGCTGAAGTAAATCATAAATTGTTTCGTTCATATATTTTGAGTGTGATGCTTCAATTTTAAGCACTATGAATATGCTAAATTTGAATATAGCTTTCTATTATAAAGAAAATGTTAATATTCCATATAAACTATGGGTTTTTCAAAAACCAGTCGCAAAATGGTTTGTTTAAAGGTACATAGGCGGAGACTTTAACCACTTATGGAGCCATCCTATGTACACCAAATCCTGCCTAAGCAACGAAGATGCCCATACAATAATGGCTGCCTGCAAGGCGGAAGCGGAAAAAAATAAATGGAAAGTCACAATCGCTATTGTCGATGAAGCGGGATATCCGCTGCTGCTGGAACGTCTTGACGGCGCATCGCTGCCCAGCATCGATATAGCGCGCGGAAAAGCCCGTGCCGCAGCGCTTGCGCGCACGACGACCAAAAACCTTGAAGATACGGTGAAAGAGCGTCCGGCGCTGCTTACATTCCCTGATCGCATTCCCGTGCAGGGCGGCGTACCGATTGTATATAAAGGAGAATGTGTAGGCGGCATTGGTGTTTCCGGTGTAAAATCAACGGAAGATGAGCAGATTGCGCTAGCCGGAAGTAAGGCATTAGTGTAAAATATGCATAAGGATTTTAACCAAAAGAGGATTGACAAATCCCTTGATACGGGTTGATATTCAGGCCTATTTATTCAATTTACAGTATATGCAGCCAATGGGGCGGATTCTTCCGCTACGCGAGCATGGACTTACAGATTGTTTCTGTAATGTATTGGCTTTGGAGAATATAATATGAATGCTGCGTGTAAGTTTAAGATACTGATTGTAGACGATAGTGAAGCGCTTGCCCAGACGCTGGGTTATATGGTGGAAATTCTGGGGCATACAATAAAACTTGCTCATGATGGTGCTACAGCACTTTCAGTTGCGCAGTCTTTTCTTCCCGATGTGATATTCCTTGATATTAGCCTCCCTGAGATGGATGGTTATGAAGTATGCAAAAAGCTCCGTGCTATTCCTGCCTTAACAGAATGTGTTTTCATCGCGCAGACAGGATGGGGACAGGCAGAATATAAGATACGTTCCATGGAAGCGGGGTTTGACCATCATGTGGTGAAGCCTATCAGCTTTGAAGCAATGGAGAAGCTGCTTCTTTCGCTCCGTGAAACTGTAGACGCAGCCTAAATTTAGAAAAGGAGGCGCGTGCGGATAACGCCGCACCTCCTTCAGCTAATCCTAAGGATTGGTCGTATTGCCGGTAGAGCTGCCAGTATTGCTGGTGCCGCTGGTATTGTCGTTTCCTGTTGGTGCAGGTGTTGCTGTATTGGAAGGAGCAGTAGTATCCGTGCTGCTGCCTGATGCGGCATTATTGCCGGTAGTGGCAGAGCTTCCGTTGACAGAGCTGCCAGCAGGTGCAGTGCCTGTGGTAGTATCGGATGTAGGGGCGTTAGACCCAGCGCTGGGTGACATTGCAGCAGGGGATGTTGTGTTAGAGGGTGTTGCATTTGCACCTGAGCTGCTGGCGGCATTGGACGATGGAGTAGGCGCTGCAGCATTAGTTGCGGCATTGCTTTGCGGGTTGACTGCCATATTGTCGGACGAGCTGGCAGCGGTGGCAGCCGTGCCATTATTCAGTGCGACAAGCTTTGTATATTGGAAATGCGAATACCCTGCATAACCTATAGCGGCAATAAGTGCTAAAGACAGAAACACAATAATTGCCGTGCTGGAATCGTCTTCTCTGCTCCTGGTGGTTGTGGTTTTAATGGTATCCGTAGATTTGAAATTCGGGTTTTGAGCCATAACGTCTCCTGTAAAATGAAGGCATGAATTAAGTGTAAAAATTTTTAGAAATGCCAGCGCAAGCCGACTTCCAGGTTGTTGGCATGCAGACGCTGCGATTCGCCAATACCTGCGTTGTCAGTGCCGTCAACATCCTCCGTTCCAAAATAGCGGTAACCAATCAGCCAATCGGTATTGGGCATGGCTGCGTTTTCAAGCGTTACGCCTGCCATGAATTGATAAGCAAATGCGTCATCATGTACGGTATAGCGCCCGGCAAAATCGCTATTGCTTAAATGCACCGTGGCATCGCCCATACCTGCCCCTATATACGGTATAACCTTCCAATTGGAATTGCTCCCGGCATTAAGACCGTTAAAGTCATAATACAGATTACCCATATAGGTAAAATAATGGGAACTGCTTACATCATGATAGCCGGCTTCGGCTTCAAGGCGAAAATCGCTGTAATCGCTCGGCCAGAAACGCACGCCGACAGCAACATCGCCGCCGCCGCCAGTATCGTAGCCTTGGAGCCATGTAACGTCGCCGGTGGCGCTTGCGTACCAGTTTGCCCAACGGTCATTGCTATCACTTTGCGCCATGGCAGAGGAAGCCGCCGTAAGCGCAATAGCGGAAACAGATAAAGATAATAAATAGCGGGAGATTTTTTTCATACTATGTACCATGCTGATGATTTAAAACGCACCGGTACCTTAAAAAATCATCCATTAAAAGCATATGCGAAGAGTATGTTTTTATATAAACGAATGATAAAAAAACCCGCCAGGGAATGCCTGACGGGTTTAATATTTTAAAGCTAGTGACAGATTACATCGCTTTATCGGAACCGCCTGCTTTTGCGCAATCAGCCGATGTTGCCAATACGAAATCGCCTTTATCATTATCCACTTTGGCCTGGCCTTTGCATGCATGGCTGCCGGAAGCGTTTGCACAAGCATTCTGGCCTGCTTTAGCAATGCCGTAGCATTTTGCCTGGCCTTCCATCATTTTGCTGTCGTCTGCATAGGCTGCAGAGAAACCGGTTGCAATTACGCCTGCCAATGCAGCGGTGAAAAGAGCTTTATTCATAAATTTGCCTCCTGTAAGGTTTTAGTGTGATGAGCGTAAGCGATTTGCCATGACTCACTGCGATATTCGCACTTAGAGCAATAAAGGTTACATTAAAATTATATTTAATATATTTTCTTATGTATTAAACTTAAACATCCTTTTATAATTGCTATATTAAAGAGCCATGTTGCATCCTTTAAAAATAATATTTATTTTTCTGTTTCTGAGTTTTCCGCTTAACTTAGCAGCCCAGGACATTATCAATCCAATTTTGCAACCTACCGTGCTGTCAGTTTGTAAAGACAGTTGCTGTACTGCGGCGTTTAAAAGCAGCACATCGCCTGTTGATCTCTATAAAACCGTGGATAGTACAGTCCCCATCAGACAATTAAAGGTTGGCACTAAAGCCAGATTTGTTCGCGGTGAGTTACACGATATTCCTGTTGAAGCGGTGGCACTGAATGATTTGCCATTTGATGCTAACCCCGTTCTTGAAGGAGGTTCACGATTCCGTATCTTGCGATGCGATAAATCCGGCGCTGAAATTATTTATAAAAATTATCCGCCACTGCATGCAAATATTAATTGCCCGTTCAGTGTTTTGCCCGCTTCTGGAATCGCTAATTATGGGTATAATGTGCTTAAGGGGGAGATGAATACGTATCCTGTTGAGGCTGAAGTTACGCCTGGTGGTGGTCTCCTGATTGATGCGCCCGGTTGGGTAATCAAAAAAGGTGAGCATTTTTATAAGCTTGGCGGTTGTGCCGAGGGATTCTGCGACAGTTTCTATCATGGTTGGGAAGGCTTAGTTGGGCTTACGGGTGACGAGGAAGATTTTAAAAGAGTGAAAGAGTATGTGGGCCCACGGAATTCTGGATTCGGAAACGAGATGGATGAATATTACCGTGTGATGATTGAACTAGATAATGGGGAGACGGGATGGATAGACAGCCCCGAAAGTTTTACGGAAACAGCATGCTGTAATATTCCTATGGGTGAACCGGATGGAAGCCAAATACATGATTGTGAGGAATTTGAGGCGCAGCTGAAGAACGGATCATCAGCGCCTACAAATTCACCGGCATTGGCTCCATAATTACCATTTCAGCAATTTTCTGCCCACCCAGAGCCCTAGGATGCCAAACCCTATCATCGGCAGATAATGCCACTCGACTAGATGAGGTATGGAGTCGGTGTTTTCGGAAAGTCTTAAAGTGAGACAGCCAACGCTTGCGGCAGATATAAGCGCAATGCTGCCCGCGATGGCGTAATGCGTGCTGGCCTGCTTGCGCAATATAAACAGCATGAAAGCGGCAGGCAACAAGGAGAACATAGTGATGCAGGCCAGGCATTCAATGCCGTGCGGGGGAAGCGGGGCAGGAGGGTTGTCATTCTGCCAGGCAATGAACAGCGTTGCGATAAATAGCAACAGAGGCAATACAGGTGTAAATACCAGCCAGCGTTTCTGATAAATGTCAGGAAAGGATAATATGGCAGCGCTGAGCGCGCTGGTTATCATGATAGACGCCAGAAATCCAAGTTCCGCCAGGAATAAAGGCGAATGGAATTTAATTAGCAGATTCTGGCGCAGTCCAAAAAATAAAAGCAGCATTCCCATATAGGCCAGCGAACCTGCAAGCCATTTAAGGAACAAGGCAAAGGGATTGGCTGGTCGCTTTATAGGCTCCATGCGTTCGCTGAGTGAGGCAATTAAATCTTCGGTGCTATTGGTCATGTAATTTCTTTTTCAATACTTTATAGGCACGGTGCGCGGCCACTTTCACGGCGGATTCATTCATGCCTATCTGGGCTGCCACTTCTTTTGCCGTATAGCCCTCGCTATGCATTAAGTGCAGTATCTTTGCCTGTTTTTCAGGCAATTGCCGCACTTCCTCTTTTATAGATTCGTATGAAAAAGGGATTTCGGTTACATCGGATGCGGAAATATTTTCAGCTTCCGTTAATTCGGCGGCAAACCGCAGGTGATCGGCATAATGGGCGCGCAGATGATCATGCAGCCGGTATTTGGCTATGGCAAATGCCCATGGCGCATAAGGCCTGAGCCCGTCATAAGTATGGCGGGCTTTATGAATGGAAATGAGTATTTCCTGCAATACATCTTCAATTTCGGTCTTATTGGAAAGCCGTTTAGATAAATAAGGCCTAAGCAACCGCATCGTTTCCGACAATGCCGTAGCATAGGCGCGCTTATCACCGCCAAGCGCCTGCTGCATCAATTGCCGTAAATGGTCGTCTTTGTTTTTCATGTAACGTTTTCTGTCTGTGGGACGAATACCTAGGCAGTAATAGACTTTTAATAGCAGAGGTGAACGTATGAGGCTAGCGTCAGGTTTATTCAGTATGGTTATTATGGCATTATGTATGAATGGAGAAGTTATGGCTGGAAATCTAGAAAAGAAAGCGACATTCGCAGGTGGCTGTTTCTGGTGTATGGATGCAGAATTTTCCGGTGTTAAGGGTGTTAGCAAAGTAGTGTCGGGCTATACAGGCGGCACATTGGTTAATCCAACCTATGAACAGGTGTCTTCCGGCACAACTGGCCATGTGGAAGCCATAGAGGTAACGTATGATCCGGCGCAGGTATCTTACCAGCAGCTGCTTGATATATTCTGGGATAATGTTGACCCGTTTGATGAATATGGTCAATTTTGCGATAAAGGTTCACAATATCGCGCCGGGATATTTTACCATGACGAGGAGCAAAAACGACTTGCCGAAGCTTCAAAAGAAAAAGTGACGACGAAATTTAAGCAGTCCGTTGCAACGGTTATCCATCCGGCATCGGTATTTTACCCGGCAGAGGATTACCATCAGGATTATTACATCAAGAATAAGGTACGCTATAAGATGTACCGTTATGGCTGTGGACGTGATGAGCGGTTAGAGGAACTTCGCAGTAAATAAGGAGCATATATGAACAGAAGGCAATTTATTGGCGGGCTATTGGGTTCAGCAAGTATGCTGGCGCTTTCAACTTTCATTAAAACAGGAGATGTTATGGCGGAAACAGTCGATAAAATGAAACTAAACGATGCAGATTGGGAAAAACGCCTCACGCCCAAGCAGTTTGACGTGCTGCGCGAAGAAGGCACCGAAGCGCCTTTTTCCAGCCCGCTCAATGAAGAAAAACATGCCGGCGTATTCGCCTGCGCGGGTTGCGGGTTAGAGCTATTTCCTTCCAAGTTCAAGTATGACAGCGGCACCGGATGGCCCAGTTTCTATGACGCGTTGCCGGGGCATGTTGAAACCAAGACCGATTATAAGATTATCGCTCCGCGCACGGAATATCACTGCGCGCGCTGTGGCGGTCATCAGGGACATGTGTTTCAGGATGGGCCTGCGCCCACGGGACTGCGCTACTGCAATAACGGGGTTGCGTTGAAATTTATTCCAAATAAAGCCTAGCATAGGGTTTATATGAATATTCTTGAAATCGGCCTGTCCTTCCTTGAAGGGCTTGCGCTTATTGTATCACCCTGCATTCTGCCGGTATTGCCATTGGTGCTGTCAGCTTCCGTAGAGGGCGGTAGAAGACGGCCTTTTGGCATTATCACCGGTTTTGTGTGCGCATTCAGTACTTTTGCTCTGCTCTCGCGCAAGTTGGTGAGTGTGTTTCATATCAATCTCGACATCATCCGCTATGCATCACTCGCATTGCTTCTGTTGTTTGGGTTGGTGCTTTTGTCTTCCAAACTCTCGGCGAAGTTCAGCAGCCTGACGCAGGGCGCTGCCAATATCGGTAACACTATTGCAGTTTCTGGTGATGGCGGCTTTATAAGCGGTATTGGTATTGGCGCTCTTATCGGGCTCATATGGACACCGTGTGCAGGCCCCATACTTGCGGCAGTGCTAGTGCAGGTTATCCGCCAGCAATCCGATGCGGCAGGTATGCTCATGATTTTTGCGTTTGCATTGGGTGCAGGCATTCCCATGCTGCTTATCGCGTTAACAGGAAGAAAAATTATGAGTAAGCTTGGATTTTTTACTACCCATGCTGAAACTATCCGTAAAACATTTGGTGCGCTTATCATTGCTTCTGTTGTATTTATTGCTTCCGGTGTGGATGTGCAGGCGCTGTTTTCCTCCGGCAATGATAAGGCGCAGGCTAATATAGAAAGCCTGCAAGACGGTCTTATTACCCCTTATGCGGCGCCAGAATTTACTGGCATAGATGCCTGGATAAATTCCAAACCGCTCTTAATGAAAGACCTAAAAGGCAAGGTAGTACTTATTGATTTCTGGACATATTCCTGCATCAATTGCGTGCGTACATTACCCTATATTGTTGAATGGGATAAAAAATACCGCGATAAAGGGTTGGTGATTATCGGTGTGCATGCGCCGGAATTTGAATTTGAGAAGGATTTGGGCAATGTGAGGAAGGCGGTGGTGCAGCATGGTATTGAATACCCGGTAGCGCTTGATAGTGAGCTTGTCACCTGGAGCAATTTCAATAACCGTTACTGGCCCGCACATTACCTGATCGATAAAAGTGGCAATGTTGTTTATACCCATTTCGGTGAAGGCCATTACGACATTACGGAAAATAATATCCGTTATCTTCTTGGCTTGAACGATAAAGAGCAAACAGGCGATACCGCGCAGGAAATGTCTGTAGAAAACCAATCGCCGGAAACCTATCTAGGCAATGCGCGTATGAAGCATTATAGCGGCAATACCGCAGTAGTGGTTAATCAAACGGTGGACTTCCAATTTCCTGACGCATTACCCCTGCATGGCTGGGCGCTCAAGGGTAAATGGAAAATTGAGCCGGAGAGAATCACCGCCATGGAATCGGGCGCTGCCTTACGGTTTCATTTTAATGCGCGCAAAGTGTTTCTGGTGATGGGCAATGCTGCCGGCAAGCCCATTGATGTTGCTGTTACACTCAATGGCAGTAAAGTGGGTGTAGTAAAGGTAAATGGCAACACGCTCTATGCGTTGATTGACCAGAAGAGTGCTAAAGAAGGGCTGCTGGAAATAAAAGCCACTGCGCCGGGCCTTGAAGCTTACGCGTTTACATTTGGCGGATAGATGTAACTATTTTTTCATTGTTTGCGAATAGCAGGATATCGGGTATGACTCGATAGGCAATTTAATAAGGAGGCTTTATGAAAACGACATTATTAATGGGTGCTGCACTGGCTGGAATTATTACAGTCGCTGCAAATGCAGGTGCGGATGATAAAATGACCGGTATGGAAAAATGCTACGGCATCGTGAAAGCGGGCAAAAATGATTGTGCTAGCAAAGCAGGTGGCAATTCCTGCGCCGGCCAGGCAGCGAAAGACGGCCAGGGTTTTGTGATTGTACCGCAAGGCCTGTGCGATAAGCTTGTTGGCGGCACTACAGCAGAGAAATAATCCTGTGACCAGTTTGATAACCAATGATACGGCTAAAAGCCGTTATGAGCTGGAGGTGGAAGGGCATATTGTATTTGCCGATTATCGCCTCCAAGGAAACGTTGTGTCCATTACCCATGTGGAGGCGCCAGAGGCTTTGCGCGGCAAAGGCGCTGCCGGCCAGCTGATGCAGGGCATCATGGAAAAAATTAAGGCTGAAAACAAAAAAGTGGTTCCCATTTGCAGCTATGCGGGCGCATGGCTTGAGCGCCATAAGGAATATCAGGATTTTATTAGTCAGAAATAATGCGCAATCCTTGGAAAATAGTAGCAGGGGTAAGTGGATTTATAGCGGTGGCTATGGGTGCAGTTGGGACTCATATAGTAAAAGATGTCCATAGCGCATCACTTGTTGAAAAAGCATCCTTCTATCAGTTGGTGTTTTCCGTGCTCCTGCTCTGGCTGGCAAATACTATTGATACTTCATCGCGCATTGCCAGAGGGTTCTTTGCGCTGGGCATTTTGCTATTCTGCGGGTCACTCTATGTAAAATCATTTACCGGATGGGAAAATGCCACAACCCTTGCCCCACTTGGAGGAATCTGTTTTATGCTTGGCTGGCTGGCGCTTGCATTACTGAAGTGAGATTTGCTGGCAAAGAGGACATAGCTTCTTTATTATTGCGCGCGTAGGTTAACAGGATAATCATAAGGAGAAGCGCTATGAAATTTCTTGATCTGCAGGGCGCAAAGTTTCCGGCGCTGGGGTTTGGGACCTGGCAATTAACAGGAGAGCAGTGCACTCAGGCTGTGAAGGCGGCTATTAATATCGGTTATCGTCATATCGACACTGCTCAGATTTATGAAAATGAAGGCGAAGTGGGGCAGGGTATTAAAAATGCCGGCATCAGCCGCAAAGAGCTGTTCGTTACCACCAAAATATGGACCAGTAATTTTACGTCTGCGCTTGTTGCCTCTTCCATGGAAGAATCGCTTGAGAAGCTGGGTATGGATTATGTTGATTTACTGCTGATGCATTGGCCCAATCCGGCAATTCCGCTTGCAGAAACACTAGGTGCAATGCAGGAACTGGTGAAAAAGGGCAAAACCAAGGCGATTGGCGTCAGTAACTTTCCTGTGGCGCTGATGCGCGAGGCAGTAGAAAAATGCAAGGTTCCTGTTGCCTGCAACCAGGTGGAATACCATGCGATGTTATCGCAAAAGTCAGTGCTTAATTATGCACATGGGTATGGCATTATCGTCACCGCCTACAGCCCGCTGGGACGCGGCAAGCTTGCCAACCATCCGCTGCTCACCGAAATTGGCAGGAAATATGGAAAAACATCGAGCCAGATAGCACTTCGCTGGTTGATCGATCAATCAAATGTAGCGGCAATACCTAAGGCGGCAAGCGAAAAAAATGCCAAAGTTAATTTTGATATATTTGATTTTGAGTTAAGCGCATCCGATCAAAAAGAAATTAATGCGCTGGGTGGCGATAACCGCCTTATTAATCCTGGTTTTGCCCCGCAATGGGATGCAGCGTAAGATTTGTAATATGACAAACTCGCTTCACCTTTTTAGTCCATTTACCTTGCGCGATATTACCTTTCGCAACCGCATTGCCGTTTCGCCTATGTGTCAGTATTCCTGTGAAGACGGGTTTGCGTCTGACTGGCATCTGGTGCATCTGGGGAGCCGTGCGGTGGGTGGCGCAGGGTTAGTAATGGTCGAAGCGACAGCCGTGACAGAAGACGGACGAATTACCTACGGCGATCATGGATTATGGAAAGATGAGCATATTGCTGGCCTTAAGCGCATTACGGCTTTTATCAAGTCTCAGGGTGCAGTGCCCGGAATTCAGATTGGCCATGCTGGTCGCAAGGCAAGCTGCCAGCTTCCCTGGGAAGGCGGGATGTGCATTCCTGTTGATAAAGGCGGCTGGCAAATAGTGGCTCCGAGCGCTGTTGCTTTCAATGAAGGAGACCCGGTTCCTCATGCGCTTAGTAAAACTGAAATAAGCGACATAACGCAAGCATTTATAAATACTGCCAGGCGTGCTCTTAAGGCCGGATTTGAGGTGCTTGAACTCCACTCAGCGCATGGTTATCTGTTACATGAATTTCTTTCGCCATTAGCTAACCATCGTAGGGATGAATATGGTGGGTCTTTTGAAAATCGTATCCGCCTTGTACGCGAAGTAACAGATGCCGTACGTACCGTGTGGCCAATGCATCTGCCGCTTTTTATGCGTATCTCGGCCAGCGACTGGAAAGAAGGTGGCTGGACGGAGGATGATTCAGTAAAGCTCGCGTCCATCGTGCGCGATCGTGGTGTAGATTTAATCGACTGTTCGTCGGGCGGAATAATTCCGCATGTTAAAATTCCCAATATTCCGGGCTATCAGGTACCTTTCGCAGAGCGCATCAAACGTGATTCAGGTATTCCAACCGGTGCGGTAGGGCTTATCACCGATGCAAAACAGGCGGATGATATAATACGCTCGCATAAGGCTGATATGGTTTTGCTGGCGCGGGAGTTCCTGCGTGATCCTTACTGGCCGCTTCATGCGGCAAGGGAACTAGGTGTGGATATGAAACCGCCCGTGCAATATGAGCGGGCTTTCGCGAAGCAGAAATGATATATTGCTGGTGCAGGGGGCGGTGCAATAATAAGGAAAAGGTGCAGGACGCGTGATATAACATTCTGTCAATACGGTCAGCATAACCATAGAAATGCTTATGCTGACCGTTTTAACAACAAAATCTTACAATTATATCCGGCCAGTAAAGGCAAGTATAAGCAAAACTATAAGAAGAAGGCCAAACCCTCCGCTGGGGTAATATCCCCAGTTACGGCTATGCGGCCATGTAGGCAAAGCGCCTAGCAAAAGCAGCACCAGAACAATCAATAAAAATGTAGACATATAAAATATTCCTTAAAGAAAGGTCAGCGTTTAATTAGAATTCATTTTCATTATCATTTCCCAACCGTTCAAACGCATCACGTGCAGCATGCTTAGCTTCATTCCATTCAAGAGAGGTTTGACCGCGTGCGATATTCCAGTTGTTTCTGAGGCTGGGCTCAAGATCACCGAAATCATGCCCTTTATTATTGATACCTGCTTCAATACCATAGCGGTAGGCGGGTTCATAATATTCAAAAGGTGTGCCTTTAGCAACGTAAGGGCGTGAGACGTAATTATCTTTCCACCAGGCAAGCTGAGTGGGGTAGATATCTTCACCAACCTCATGACCGACCCCGCCGCCAAATATCGCACCTGCAGCAGCGCCGGCAATCATACCGGCAGGCCCTAAGGCAGCACCTGTGGCAGCACCCATAGCTGCTGCGCTTGCTACGCCGGTTGCAAGGCCAATCGCAGAACCGATACCGGTTGCCACCGGGTGCGATCCGGGTTCACCTGTAATTGGGTCACGATTGGCTTTCTTCTCGTTGGATTCTTTGATTTTTACACTGGATTCGTACGCCATGAATATTCTCCTTGGTTATGGTTTTTCTCGATACCAAGGATGACGAAAGAATAATAAAGGAACCATCCCTTAATCATGCAGGGATTATAAAGAATCCGTTTATTGAATGAATTCTATTTTTTTGGTTCCAAGCTGCCTGCCATATCGGCAAGTTTTTTCCAGTGCGATGCAGACATTAACGCAAAATAGATAAGGGGCAACCAGCCCTTTTTATGAAAATCCAGAATGGTTTCATCAGGAAGGGCATTAAGTTTCTTCTCATCAATAACTTGAAATCCACCCAGATTAATTTTGCGATTATTAAAAAGTTTAGTATTGGATTCACTCGGAACTAATATATTTGCTGCTTTCAGATCTTCACAGAAACGGCGGGTAATAACGGAGTGATTGTGAAATGCAGTGCAAAATTCAAGAGCATTACGAGTAAGTTCAGAAGGTTCATTGTCTTTATAAAGGGGCAGCGCACCTTTTACAGTGTTGGGGGCAAAAGCAGATGCTGCTTCATCCACACATAATATAAAGGTTTTTTGTTCTGGCACATCCATAAATACAAAAGGATATTTGCGAACATATGCAGGAATATAGGTGTCTTCTTTCCATGCTCCTTTTGCATTTACGAAGTAATTATTTTTTTCCAGGCCTAACACTACTACAGGCAAAGGAATATCTGCTTGCAGGAATATAATAGGGTAGTGCTTTGCAGCTTCTACAAACTCTATGCCATTTATGGCGATAGAATTGGTTTCGGTAGTAAAGGAAAAGTCATTTGAAGGAAAAATACTCGCTTTGCTGTGCTGCCTGACATCCAAAGGTGCCGGATGCTTGAAGAAAAGCGGAAATTTACCTTCTGCTGCCGGGCTCTCTTTGGCAGCAGAAGATGATTTGCGCGATGATTTAGATAACATGGTATTTATATAATCTTGTTTTTATTATTTGCTGCAGCTATCGGAATTGTAACCTACCGCAAATCCATTACCAAGGAAACTATTACCACAATTAATACCGCCTGCTGCCGGTGATAACTGTGCAAACTGGCTGGCATCGCCGCCTGCTGCCGGAGAAAGGTCACCAAGCGAATTATTGCCGCCTGCTGCTGGAGCTAGTTCTCCGAACGGATTGCCACCTGCTGCTGGAGAAATATCCGCGAATTGTTCGGAATGAGCAATCGGGGGTTCACCACCTGAGGCGGGTGCCAGAAGGCTCAAGTTAACACCCTGTACCGTAAAGCTTGTTGGGGCATTGATAATGGTCTGGCCTTTGAAGGAGAAGAAGGGTTCCTGGAGGCCACCTTCGTTCTGCAGCAGGAACTGATTGAAGAGACTGCTGAAGGGGAAGTTTCTGTAGAACACAAATCCTACGCCAGAGCTGTTATGTGAGTCGGTGGTGCGTGCTTCAGCCTCGTTAAACTCCGCAAGGCTGAAGTTGCTTGCGCGCACACCGTTAAATGTCTGCTGGCTTGCATCTAATGTTTGGCCTTGCATTGCATTATCCAAAAGTACAAAGAACTGATTTACACCGCTCATGCTGCTTGTATTGCCTTCAAAGCTCATGGAAGTACCAAGGCCTGTCAGCTCAATGGCGATATTGCCACCGCTGAATGCCGTGTTAGTAACAACTGTGCCAGCTGAAGCCGCTTCAGCCAGTAATGCGATGCCGTTATTGATAAACTGCTCGGTATCAATACGAGTATTTTGCGCATTGACCAGGTCAAGGCCGATAGCATTGGAGATAAAACTATCACCCAAGAAGCTTGCATTATCGCTGTTGGTCAGCAATACCCCTGTGCCATTGGTGGTAAGTATATTAGAGGCAAAATTTACATTGTCAGTACCAGCAACATTAATACCGGTGCCAAAATTGGTAATAGAGTTGCCGCCATTTGTAATATCGCCAACTACAATAGCTCCCGTATCATTAGTAAGAGCTATACCATTGCCAGCCGTGTTGCCAGCTGCTGCAGTGATACTGTTGCCGCTGACTGTGAGGTTGTCGGTGCTGCTTACATCAATACCGTCACCTGATATGCCTGTCAGATTATTTCCCGTAACAGTAACATTACTGCTTGGGTCGATGCTGATACCCGTAGTTGCGCCGGTGATGGTGTTGCCCGAGATCGCAACAGTATCTGCATTAATCACATTGATGCCGGTTGCAGTAATGGTGCTGAGCGTATTGCCGGTAATGGTCAGGTTGCTGCTGTTAGCAGTGTGAATGCCATCAAGTGCTGTATTGCTGATGGTATTGCCGCTGATAGTAACGTTGGAATCAGCAGGGCTGCCGTAGTTAATGGAATCGCCGATATCAATACCGTTACCTGCGGTCTGTGAAATGGTGTTGCCGGTAATGGTTACTCCATTCGTGGCTTCCACATGGATACCGCTTAAGAAATTGCCAGAACCTTCGAGACCGGTATTGGTAATGGAATTGCCGGTAATATTAATACCGTCTCCATTGCCGACATAGATGCCAAGGCGTTCGGTATTGGCGATGGTGTTCTGTTCAACAATATCATTAGTTGAGTTAAGAACGGCTACTCCAGAAGCGCCAGTTACATTGGTGATGTTGTTGTTCTGAACGGTGTTGTTGCCGCCGCCTTGAACATTAACGCCGTCCCAGCCGATATTGGTGAGGGTATTCTGTTCAGCAGCGCTCGGTCCGCCGATAAGCACATTGGTACTGTTATCTGTTTCAATGCCGTTATGGCCGGTGTTGTTGACCACGTTAGCAAAGATCTGGCTGTTATCGCCAGCATTGATGGCAAACAGGCCGTCAGTGTAGATGCCGTTGACGCCGGCGTTTTGAACATTGTTGTTTTCGATGATTACATCGCCGGAATTCTCAACGTCAATGCCGGTCACGCCGCCGGTAACATTGTTGCGGGCGGCTGCGGATACACCGCCTACGACTGCATTGTTGCTGCCGGTGACAAAGATATCGGCATTAGAAGCGGTAACCGTATTACCCGTTACCTGCACGCCAGCGCTGCCGCTGACATCAATGCCGTTGCCCTGTACATTACCGAGTGTTCCGACCAGGTTTCCTGAAATCGTAAGCCCAGACGTATTCGTAGCATCAATGGCGTCTGCAGTAGTATTATAAATGGTGTTACTGCTTATCACGTTTGTACCGGTTGAATCACTGACTGTGATACCGGTTCCAACATTATGAATGTTATTGCCGTTGATAGTGATGTTGCTGCTCGGATCAACACTAATGCCTGTTGTACCGCCAGTGATGGTATTATTGCCAACGCTAATTGTAGCGCCATCAACAATGCTGATGCCAGTTTTGAAGTTACTGATTGTATTGCCTGCTCCAGCACTGCCTACGGTCGAACCGGATACATTGGTCAGCAGGATACCGGTACCGTTATGACCACTCAATGCCGCAACAAAATTATCAGTGATATTAGCATTTGAACTGTTGGATATGTTCATGCCATTACCGCCGGCAATCAAATCGATAATGAAATTATCAGATACAGTAAGGTTGTCGCTGTTAGCGGCCCAAATACCTGTATTCGAGCTGTTGGTGAATACGTTTTCGCTTACATTGACATTGTTGCTGTCAGTAACGAATACGCCATCCTTAGAAGTCAGAACAGCGTTGAATTCAACATTTGCGCCATTGCTGCTGCCGATAAAGATGCCGTGCCTGCCGATATTGGTTAAAGCGTTTTCAGAAACAGTCAATCCAGTTACATTTGTGCCGGATATGCCATCTTTAGCCACGCCTGTTACGTCGTTATGATCAATAGTGGTAGTGCCGGTGCCATCGGTTACAAGTATGCCATTGGTAGCGGTAGAGCCAGCAACGCCTGTGAGATGGTTGCCATGCAAGGTAAGGTTGTTGTTACCGGAGGCTAAAATGCCTGTCAGCTTAAATTTTGTAATTGTGTTGCCGCTGACATTGTCACTATTTCCGTTAGCAGCATTGATGCCTATCGTACTGTTAGTGATGGTGTTGGTGTTAATAGCTGCGCTATCAGAGCTTGCTACAGAAATGCCGGTACCTTTAACATTATTAGTACCGCCGATTGTTCCGATATGATTTCCAGAAATCGTGAGGCCAGCAGTATTTACAGCATCTACAGCATCTGCCGTAGTGTTATATACCGTATTGCCGCTAATTACGTTCGTGCCAGTCGAATCACTGATTGTAATGCCAGTAGCTACATCATGAATCGTATTATTGTTGATAGTGATGTTGCTGCTCGGATCAACGCTAATGCCAGTGCCGCTATTGGTAATAGTGTTGCCGGTTATCTGAGTGCCGTTGCTATTAATGATATCAACACCCAAGCTGCTGTTGTTGATGGAGTTGTTGCTAACAGTCAGATTGCTGGCAGAATTCGCATATACGCCATTCTGTAAAGCGGTGGTGATTGTGTTTCCATCTACCAGATTAGTGCCGCCGGTACCGCCATCAAGACGTATGCCGTCACCAAATGGGTTGCTTACAGTGTTGCTGGTGATGGTTAGGTTCGAACTGGCGTTAGTGCTGATCGCTCCGTAACCGGACAATTGAGCGTTAGATACATTGTTGTTGCTGATTAAGGCGGTATTTACGTTATTAGCCCAGATACCTACGCGTGTAGTTCCATTAACGATGTTATTAGTGACGGTAATGTTGTTAGCACCTTCGATCTTGATGCCATCCCAGTTACTGTTGGAGATATTATTGCCTGAAATCACATCATTATTGTTATTATTAATATAGATGCCGCTGCCAATTTGGTCACCAGTAGAGAAGGTGTTGGCAATTGTATTATTTTCGATCAATACGCCATTGGAATTAAGCGAATAGATGCCTGTACCACGGACATTGTTGGCAGTACCAAGAGTTCCAATGAGATTGTTCGAAATCGTAAGCCCAGCACTATTTGCTACATCAATTGCATCGGCAGTTGTGTTGTAAATGGTATTGCCGTGAATGGTGTTGGTTCCTGTCAGGTTGCTGACATTAATACCCTTACCTACGTTATAAATCATATTGCCGATAAGATTAATATTGCTACCGGAGTCAGCGTTGATCGCTGTGGCGCTGTTTTCCATCCAGTTATAGGTGATATGTGCACCCGTAGTATTGCCGGTAATACCAATGCCGGTAGTGCCACCATAGGTAAAGTTTCTATTGAGGGTTACATTGTTACCCCCATTAAGCTGAATCTGTACGCCGCCATTGTTTACAACATTATTGTCTGCAGCAGTATTATTCGATCCGCCAGAAATATAAATACCTGTAACTCCGTTGTGATCAACGTAGTTAATGTTTGGATTCGTATTATCACCAATGTTCATGTTGCTGACATTAGTGGCTGATATGCCTGTATTGGTGTTATTGGTAATATGGTTTGCAAGCAAGGTCCAGTTGCTGCCATCATTCGCATTTATGCCCGTGGCAACATCACTGATGGTAACACCGCTAATAGTAATATTGGTTGCGCCTGGTACGCCGTAAGCAGTGCCGGGATCGGAAATACCGAAGCCTGTGCCGCTGCCTGTAATGGTATCGTTTGTAATGCTTACGTTATGGCTGCCATGAAGTGTTAATCCGCCAGCACCCGCATTGCCAACCGTTATAGTGCTGTTGGTAAATGAGCCTTGGGAGCCGTCGGAAAAATTCATAGCTTCAACGCTATTATGAGCATTGAGCGTGCTGTTCGAGACATTCTCAGTGATATCGTTGCCAATGGCTTGAATTTCCGCGGTGCTTTCACCCTCAGCGCTTACGTTATTGATGTTAACTGTGTGGGCCGTATTGCCGTAGACGGTGGAATCAACAGATAATATACCAAAAGTATTGGTATGCGAAACGTCAAGGTTGCTTGCGGTGCCGCCGGCATTGGCATAAATAAGGCCTGCGAAAGGAATGCTTCCGGTAACGTGTGATCCATCAATAGTCAGGCCGGAAATGTTAACGTTGTTGCCGTTTTCTGCCAATACAATTGGAGCAAAATATTGTGAACCCCAGATTGGGCCATTTTCAATAAGAGGAGCTCCGGCAACAGATGTCGGCTGGATGATGGTGGAGCCTTTTCCGCTGCCAAATAAATTGAAATTGCTGCGACCGATAATCTGAACCAGTTGGTTCCAGATGCCGCTGCCGATGGTAAGATTGGTAGTGCCTGAAGACGGATTAATGGCGTCGATAGCGTTCTGAATGCTGCCTGGCAGATTTTGGTTTAAGTCAACAACTGCGCCGGAAAGGACATTTGAGGTGTCGCTGGAAAATACACCGCTATTGTTGATATCCAGTGTGCCAGTTGCAGTAATGGTGCTGCCTCCGGTCATTGTTACGTTATTCACTGGATCAAGCGTGAAATTTCCACCCGCTGTAATATGTGTGCCGCCTGCAAACGTTGCATTTGCTGGATCAATAAGGATATTGCCGCCGGCATTAACGGTGCTGCCGGTGAGGGTTAAATCATTATTGCCAACAGCAAGAGTGATATCCTTAGTGGTCTGGATATTCGCTGAAGCAAGATTAATTCCGTTAGCATTAAGCGTTATATTGCCATTTTCCAACGCTCCGCCAATTGTAGCGCCGCCTGCCAATACATTGCTTATACCGTTTGCGCCAGGTGCACCGGTGCCGTTGATGATGATATCGCCATTGGTTGTGCTAATCGAGCTGCCACCACGGAATTCAACACCCCAATCAGCCATACCTGCCGTATCGCTTGTGCCCTGACCGGTGCCGTTAAGAGTGATAGTGCCATTTTGTGCAGAAATACCGACACTTTCTATATAGATACCATCACTGCTGCCACCGCTGCTATGAGCAGTGCTTCCGATGCCATTGAGTGCGATGGTGCCGTTGCCAATGGTTTTAATGACTGAGCCTGCGAATAGATCAATACCATCCCAGTGTGTGTTGCCACTATTATTTGCCTGGCCAGCAAGAGTGATATTACCACCATTTGCATCTAATGTGGCGCCATAAAGGCTGATACCGCCGAATGCATCATCACCGGATACGGCATACCCATTAGCCCCGGCACCGCCGGCTAATTTGATATTGCCGCCATTGGATTTAATGGAAGAACCGGAATCAAGCGCAATATAGCCATTGCCGCCTTCGGATGCTGAATCAAGTGTTACATGTAAATAACCGCCAGTGGATGCAATGGATTTATTTGAATCCAGTATAATATTATGAGCTGCTGTTGCCTCGAACACAGAGGTGTCAGCAGTGGATTTTAAGATATTACCTGTAATGGTAATGTCTTGACCGCTATATATTCCGAGATGATGCAGGCCATTTTCATAATTGAAAGTGCCTGCATTAAATGCCCCGGAACTGGTTGTGCCGATAAGAACATCTGGTGCGTGGACGTGATCCATCATGGCTTGTGTGATGCTCAATGTGCCTGTGCCATCTCCTAAGCCTACAGTTGTGCCTGCAGTTACGGTTTTGAACAGAACTTCAACCAATGAGGTAATATTGGTATTCGCCAAATTAAGAGAATCCGCATTGAGAGTAATTGATCCGTTATCTGAAGTTCCGCCGATGGTAGAAGAGGCATAGAAGCTAACAGGTGTGGAAATGCCTGATACGATGCCGGCGGCGCCATTTGCGCCAATGCCAGTCAATACAATGTCACCAGTGCCGTTAGTAGATATTGTGCTACCATCTAGCGCCATGCCATAATCAAGTGCATCACCTGTGCCCTGGCCAGTACCTTTAATGGCAATATTGCCGTTTTGAGCTGATATGGTTGCATTCTGTAAGTATACACCAACGCTATTGGCGCCAGTAGTATGACCAGCGCTACCTTTGCCGGTAAGTGTAATCGTTCCTGCGCCATTGGTAGTAATTTTTGATCCAGCAAAGGCATCTATACCGTCATATTGTGTGTTACCCTGCAATGCAGTGCCGGTAAGTGAAATATTGCCACCGCCTGTGCTGCTGCTGGCGTCAATTGTTGCGCCGCTGCCACCAAAGCTACCGATATTAATACCACCAAGATTTGCATTATCAGATACAGCCGCGCCATCTGCGCCGCCGCCATGAAGATTTACATTGCCACCATTGGAGAGAATAGAAGAGCCGCCAACAAGTGATATGTAACCGCCAG
Organism: Alphaproteobacteria bacterium; assembly: GCA_013288985.1. Classification (GTDB taxonomy): domain Bacteria; phylum Pseudomonadota; class Alphaproteobacteria; order Rickettsiales; family JABCZZ01; genus JABDAT01. The sequence goes on along the minus strand of JABDAT010000005.1, from coordinate 211 downwards.
TAGCACTTGTATCTGAATTCAAATCCACACCCAGTTTATTATGGGTCGATGAAATGCTTACATTTTGGTCTAAAGTAATGTCGTTTCCGGCATTAAATGAGAGAGTGGCGTCTGCACCATTGTTTTTTAGGATGTCGTTGGCAATTTCAACATTACCAGTGCTGGTAAGTAATGCATTCGTGCCGGTATCCAAGACCGAATCAATAACGCC